>DASSLH010000530.1:0-6946 GCA_035689625.1 Candidatus Methylomirabilota bacterium
CGTCACCGACGGCACCGCGGTGCTGGGGCTGGGCGACATCGGCCCCGAGGCGGCGCTGCCCGTCATGGAGGGCAAGGCGGCGCTCTTCAAGGAGTTCGGCGGGGTGGATGCGATGCCGCTCTGCCTGGCCACCAAGGACCCCGCCAAGATCGTCGAGACCGTGAAATTCCTGGCGCCCGGCTTCGGGGGGATCAACCTGGAAGACATCGCCGCGCCCCGCTGCTTCCACATCGAGGAGGCGTTGCGCAAGGAGCTGGAGATCCCCGTCTTCCACGACGACCAGCACGGCACCGCCGTCGTCGTCCTGGCCGCCCTGCTCAACGCCCTGCGCATCGTGCGCAAGTCGCTGCGCTCGCTGCGCGTCGTGGTGACCGGGGTGGGGGCGGCCGGCACCGCCACGATCAAGATTCTTCAATCGAGCGGCGTGCGCGACATCATCGGCGTGGACGAGCACGGCACGCTGTACCGCGGTCGCAGCAAGGGCGTGGACTTCATGAAGCGCTGGGTGGCCGGCCACACGAACCCCCGGCAGGTGAAGGGCGGCCTCGCCGAGGCCATGCAGGGCGCCGACGTCTTCATCGGCCTGTCGGTGCCGGGGATCCTGTCGGTGCGGGACGTCAAGCGCATGGCGCGCGACCCGATCGTGTTCGCCATGGCCAACCCGGTGCCGGAGATCCTGCCCGAGGAGGCCGGGCGCCACGCGCGGGTGATGGCCACGGGACGCTCCGACTACCCGAACCAGATCAACAACGTCCTCTGCTTCCCGGGCTTCTTCCGCGGCCTGCTCGACAGCCGCGCCCGCTCGGTCAACGACGAGATGAAGCTGGCGGCGGCCCGTGCGCTCGCCGGCTGCGTCAAGCGGGGCGAGCTGAGCGAGGAGTACATCATCCCCAGCGTGTTCAACAAGGCGGCGGCGCAGGCGGTCGCCGAGGGTGTCGCTCACGCGGCATGGCAGACGGGCGCCGCCCGCCGGCGGCGCCGCTTCGACGTCTCCGTGCTGCAGTGACCGTCCGCTGGTCGGTGGTCATCCCCGCGTTCAACGAGGCCGTCCGCCTGCCGTCCTATCTGGACGAGATCGTCGCCTTCTTCGACGGCCGCGGCGAGCCCTACGAGGTCGTCGTCGTGGACGACGGCTCGACCGACGCCACGCTGGCCACCGTGCAGGCGACGGCGGCGCGGCAGCCCTCGGTGCGCGCGCTGCCGCTGGGGACCAACCGCGGCAAGGGCGCCGCGGTGCGGGTGGGGATGCTCGCCGCGCGGGGCGCGCTGCGGCTGTTCGCCGACGCCGACGGCGCCACGCCGATCGCCGAGCTCAAGCGGCTGGAGCCCGCCCTGGCAGCCGGCGCCGACGTGGTGATCGGCTCGCGCGTGCTCGTGGACCCGGCGGTGTGCGTGCGTGCGCGGCCGCACCGGGTGGCGGCCGGGCGCGTCTTCAACTGGCTGGTGGCGCGGCTGGGGCTGCGCGGCATCGCCGACTCGCAGTGCGGCTTCAAGGTCTTCACGGCCGCGGCCGCCCAGGCGCTGTTCGGCGCGCTGCGCACCGACGGCTTCGGCTTCGACGTCGAGATGCTGCTGCGCGCCCAGGCCGCCGGCTACCGCGTCGTCGAGGTCGCCGTGAACTGGGCCGACCAGCCCGGCAGCAAGGTCGGTGTGCTGACGACGGGGCCGGCGATGCTGGGCCAGATCGCGGCGGCGCGCTGGCGTGTCGCGAGGCCGGGGCGATGAGCCTGGCGCGGCGGCTGGCCGAGATCCAGCCCTTCATGGCCGTCGAGGTCGCCGAGCGCGCCCAGGCGATGGAGGCCGCCGGCGTGGACATCGTCCACCTCGAGTACGGCGAGCCGGACTTCGCGCCGCCGGCCGTCGTGCAGGAGGCGCTGCAGCGGGCGATCGCCGACGGCCGCATGCGCTATACCCACAGCCTCGGCATCGTGCCGCTGCGCGAGGCCATCGCCGACCACTACCGCACGACCTATGGCGTGAAGGTCTCGCCCGACCAGATTCTCGTCACGCCGGGCACGTCGCCGGGGATGCTGCTGCTGTTCGGCGCGCTGCTCGACCCCGGCGACGAGGTCGTGCTGAGCGACCCCTACTACGCGTGCTATCCGAACTTCATCCGCTACGCCGAGGGCGTGCCGGCCTTCGTGGACACGACCGAGGAGGACGCGTTCCAGTACCGGCCGGAGTCGATCGCCGCCCGGCTGGGGCCGCGCACGCGCGCCATCCTCGTCAACTCGCCGGCCAACCCGACGGGTGCGGTGCTCTCGCCCGAGCGCATGAAGGCGATCGCCGCGCTTGCCAGCGAGCACGGGCCGTTCGTCGTGTCCGACGAGATCTATCACGGCCTCACCGACGGCGGCCGCGACCGCACGATCCTGGAATTCACCGACCGCGCGTTCGTGCTCAACGGCTTCTCCAAGGCCTTCGCCATGACGGGCTGGCGGCTGGGCTGGATCGTGGCGCCGCCCAGCCACGTGCGCGCGCTGCAGCGCCTGTACGGCAACTTCTTCATCTCGACCAACGAGTTCGTGCAGTGGGCGGGGCTGGCGGCGCTCCGCGAGGCGGGCGGCGAGACGGTGCGCTTCCGGCAGATCTTCGCCGAGCGCCGGCGGCTGATGATCGCCGGCCTGCGCGCGCTGGGCCTGGGCGTGGGCTTCGAGCCCACCGGCGCGTTCTACATCCTGGCCAACGCGCGGCACCTGGCGGGCGACTCCGTGCGCCTGGCCTACGAGATCCTCGAGGGCGCGCACGTCGCCGTCACGCCGGGCTCGGCGTTCGGCCGCAACGCCGAGGGCTACCTGCGCTTCTCCTACGCGGCCTCGATCGAGCGCATCCAGGAAGGGCTGCGCCGGCTCGGCGCGTTCCTCGCGGCGCGACGGTGAGCGCTTCCGACTGCCCGGCCTGCGCCGGACGCTGGCCCTCCGCGGCCCTGCGGATCGCCGACTGCGGCACCAGCGTCGCCTACCTGCACGACGACCAGTTCTTCCCGGGCTGGACGTACCTGGTCCTCAAGCGGCACGCGACCGAGCTCTGGCAGCTGGACGCCGCCGAGCGCGCCGCGCTGATCGAGGAGGTCACGCGCGTGGCGCGAGCGGTCGGCGCCGCCTTCGGCGCGGTCAAGGTCAACTACGAGCTGCTCGGCAACGCCATCGCGCACATCCACTGGCATGTCATCCCCCGGCTGGCCGGCGATCCCTCCCCGCGGCTGCCGGTGTGGACGGTCGCCCACGCGCCGCGCGCGCTGGGCGCGGCCGAGACGGCGGAGCGCATCGCACTGATCCGCAAGCACCTCGGCGCCTGAGCGGTGGACCGCGAGTACGTCGCCGTCCATCTCGCCGAGGACCGGGCGCACTGGTGGTTCCGCGGCCGGCGCGCGGTGCTGGTGGCGCTGCTGCGCCGCCGGCTGCCGGCCGGCCGCCACCGGCTCCTCGAGCTGGGCTGTGGCACCGGCAACGTGCTCGAGAGCCTGGGTGAGTTCGGCGAGGCCGTCGGCATGGAGCCCGACGAGGCGCTGAGGGCGGTCGCCCGCAACGCCGGCCTCGACGTGCGGCGCGGCGCGCTGCCCGACAGCCGCGTCGTGCCGGCCGGCTGGCCCGACGTCGTCCTCATGCTCGACGTCCTCGAGCACCTCGACGATGACGCCTCGGCGCTGCGCGCCGCTCACGAGCTGCTGGCGCCGGGTGGCACGCTCGTCGTCGCCGTGCCGGCCTACGAGTGGCTGTGGACCGGGCACGACGTCGTGCTCGGCCACCGCCGGCGCTACACGGCGGCGAGCCTGCGCGCGCGCGTGTCCGCGGCCGGCTTCGACGTCGGCTACGTGAGCTACTTCAACACGCTGCTGTTCCCGGCGGTCGCCCTGGGGCGCGCCTGGAAGGGACGCAACGGCGGCGGCCACGACCTGAACCGGCCACCGGCGCCCGTCAACGAGGCGCTGGCGCGCCTCTTCGCGCTGGAGTCGGCCGTGGTCCCGCGCTGGCCACTCCCGTTCGGGACCTCCGTGGCCCTGCTGGCGCGGCGATCGGCACGCGCATGAGCGACGGGCGTCGCGAGGTCGTCACCGTGCTCATCGGCTGGCTGACGCTGGCGCTGCTGGCCGCCGTCTGGATGGCGATCGACCGGCGGCCGCCGGAGTGGGACCACGCCAACCATCTCGAGCGCGCGGTGCTCTGCACGCGCGACCTGCGGGCCGGCGACTGGCACACGATCTTCGAGCGCTCGTCGTTCTATCCGCCGCTGGCGACGTGCGCGGCCGGCGCGCTCGGCATGCTGCTGCCCGCCGACGCCGCCGCCGGCGCCGCGCTGGTGCTCTTCCTCGGCGTCGGCATGTTCGCCGTGTACCTGCTCGCCCGGGCGCTGGTGAGCGGGCGCGCCGGCGTGGCCGCCGCGCTGCTGTTCGGCGCCGCGCCCTTCGTCGTCTTCTCGACGCTGCACTTCCAGCTCGACCTGCCGCTGGCCTCGATGGTCGCGCTGGCGCTGCTGCTGCAGCTGGCGAGCGACGACTTTCGCCGGCTCACCGTGGCCTTCCTGGTCGGCGTGGTGTGGGGCCTCGGCATGCTCACCAAGCCGACGTTCGCGCTCTACGTCGCGGGGCCCGCGCTGCTCATGCTCGTCCGCGGGCGCCGCCAGGCGCTGCCGGGCGCGGTGCTCGCCACGCTGCTCGCCGCGGCGGTGGGCCTGCCGTGGTTCGGGCCGCGCCTGCTCGGCCTCGGCGCCCAGGTCGACGCGCGCGCCTTCGCCCAGGCGGCCGAGTCCGGCCATCCCGGCGTGCTCACGCTGCCCGGCCTCACGTTCTATCCGCGCTGGCTCGGCTACGAGTTCGGGCTGCTGGCGCTGGCCTTCGTCGTGGCCGGCCTGGTCGTCGCGGCCGTGCGCCGCCAGACCTACCTCCTCGTCGCGGCGCTGGGCCCCTACATCGTGATCGAGCTGATCCGGAACAAGAACCTGCGCTACTCGCTGCCGACGCTGGGCGCGCTGGCGGTCGTGGCCGCGCTCGGGCTCGACGCGCTGCCGCCGAGGGTGCGCCGCGTGGCGGCCGTCGCCCTCGTCGTCGCCGGCGTGGTGCAGGTGAGCGCCATGACGACGGGCGTTCCCCCCAACCGGCTGATTCCCGGGCTGGACGCCTGGTGGGTGCCGCAGGCGCAGCCGGCCCGCGCCGACTGGCGCCATCGCGACATCCTGGCGCTGATCGAGAACGACCGGCACGGCGCGCCCGTCACCGTCAGCGTCGTGCCGAACTTCGACCTGTTCTCGGTCAGCAACTTCCGGTACTACGCCGTGCGCGACGGCCTGGACATGCGGTTCGTGCGGGCCTGGGACGATCCCCCGATCGGGATCGACTACATGGTCTTCAAGACCGGCGATGTCGGCCCGTCGTGGACCGCAGAGAAATCGCGCCGCGCCGCCGAGCGGCTGGCCGCCGACCCGAGTCTCGCCCGCGTCTTTCCGGTCATCGGTGAGTTCACGCTGCCGGATGGCTCGACGGCCAGCGTGCGCGCGCGCCGCATCCCGCCGGTGCCGGACGCGACGCCGGCCGAGGTGGCCGCCGCCGTCGAGGCGGGATTGCGCCGGCGGCTGGGCGACGTGGCCCGCGACGTCGAGGGACTGCAGATCGGAGTCGTGCACGACGCCGGCATCCTGACCGGCCGCATCGCGCGGGTCGAGGTGCGGGCGACGGCGGCCACGCTGGGCGAGTTCACCCGGTCCGGCACGACGCCCCTGCGCGTGCACGACATCGGCCTCGTGCTCGAGGACCTGCTCGTGAACCCGTGGAGCGCCCGGCTGGAGGGGCGGTTCGAGCCGCTCGCCGTGGGCCGCCTGCGCGTGGAGTCGCTCGCGGTGAGCGTTGGCGACCTGCAGGCGTTCATCGCCGCCCAGAAGCACTTCGGCCGCTCGAGCATCAGCGTGGACGGCGACGCGCTGCGGATGGTGCTGCGCCAGGCCGGGCCGGACGTCAGCGCCCGGGTACGGCTGGCTCCGGCCGCCGACCGTCCGTTCACGATCCTCGCCGACCACGTCTGGGTCGGGTGGCTCCCGGTGCCGGGCGCGCTGGTGAACTGGGTGATCCGCAACTACGATCCCTCGCTGCGCATCGCCGCCCGCGTGCCGTTCCCGGTGACGATCGGACGCGCCAGCATCCGTGAGCAGGCCCTGCGGATATCATCGCAGCCATGAGAGAGACCCTGGAGGCCAGGCGCGCCCGGGCCCGCAAGATCCTCAAGACGCTGGAGCGCGCGTATCCCGACGCGAGGATCGCCCTCGACTTCGAGACGCCGCTGCAGCTGCTGGTCGCCACGATCCTCTCCGCGCAGTGCACGGACGAGCGGGTGAACATGGTCACGCCGGCCCTCTTCAAGACGTACCCCACCGCAAAGGCGCTGGCGGGCGCCAGGCCCGACAGGCTCGAGCAGGCGATCCGCTCCACAGGCTTCTACCGGGCCAAGGCGCGCTCGCTGCTCGGCATGGCCGCGGCGCTCGTCGAGCGCCACGGCGGCGAGGTGCCGCCCGACCGCGACGCGCTGACCGAGCTGCCGGGAGTCGGGCTCAAGACCGCCAACGTGGTCCTCGGCAACGCGTTCGGCCGGGACGCCCTGGCCGTGGACACGCACGTCTTCCGCGTCTCGCAGCGGCTGGGGCTGGCGAAGTCCGAGGATCCCGACGAGATCCACGACCAGCTGGTCAGCGTGCTGGCCAGGGGCCGGCTCACGCAGGGCACACACCTGCTGATCACCCACGGCCGCCGCACCTGCGTGGCCCGCAAGCCCGCGTGCCCCGTCTGCCCCGTCCGGGCGCTCTGTCCCTGGCCCGAAAAAACGCGCGCCTAGGGCCGGGCGCCGCCTTGACACCCCAGTCCTTTTAGCCTAGAGTAGTGCGTTGCAATTTTCCCATCCGCGACGCCCACTTACGGTGCGCGCGAGTTCGATGCAGTGGTAGTGCGAGCCGCAGGATGTCG
>DASSLH010000531.1:0-8243 GCA_035689625.1 Candidatus Methylomirabilota bacterium
ACCGTTGGCCCCCTCTCGTTGGCTGCCCTTCTGAGCAACCCCTGTACCAGACCCCTGATGCCATCTAAGTGCGCGTCAACGCGAACACAGCCAGAGATCGTCGGGCACGCTGACCGGGCGAGGTGCCCGTTTCCGAACCACCGGACCTGGTGAGGGATCGACCAGGGCCGTCGCCTTCCATCGAGTAGACTGCGATGGTGAGCGGCTCCGCGGATGCCGTCGTCGTCGGCTCGGGCGCCTTCGGCGCCAGCGCCGCCTACCACCTGGCGCAGCGCGGCGTGCGTGTCGTGCTGCTCGAGCGTGGCCGGCTGGCCTCGCAGACCTCGCCGCGCGCTGCCGGGCTCACGAGCCAGGTGCGCGCGACGGCGGCGTTGACGAAGCTGGCGCAGCGGGCAGTCGTCAAGCTCGCGGCATTCGCCGAGGAGACCGGCCAGCCGCTGCGCTTCACGCAGAGCGGCGCGCTGAAGATCGCGCGCACGGAGGAGGACGCCGAGCAGCTGGCGCGCGAGGTCACGCACGGCGCCGCCGCCGGCGTGCCGATCGAGCCGATCTCGCTGGCCGAGGCGCGCCGCCGGCTGCCGATCCTCGGCGATCGCGGCATCGTCGCCGTGACGTGGAGTCCCACCGACTGCAACGTCGAGCCCTCGCAGCTGCCGATCGGCTACTGCCGCGCCGCCGAGAAGGCCGGCGCCACGCTGCTGCCCCACACGCCGGCGCTCGGCTTCGCGATCGGGCCGCGCGGCGTCGAGGGCGTGCGGACGCCGGCCGGCACGATCGCCACCGGGGTCGTGGTGGACGCGGCCGGCGCCTGGGCGCGGCTGGTCGCCGCCGCGCTCGGCGCCGCGCTCCCGGTGGTGCCGACGCGCCATCAGCTGCTCATCACCGAGCCGATCGCCGGCGTCACGCCCGAGTTTCCGATCGCGCGCGTCATCGACGCCAACGTCTACGTGCGCCACGAGCGCGGCGGGCTGATGCTGGGCGGGTACGAGCCGGACCCGCTGCAGGTGGACATGGCCGCGCAGCCCGAGGACTTCGACGTCGCCGAGCTGCCGCTCGATCTGGAGGTGCTCTGGCGGCTGGCGCGCAGCGTGCGCGAGCAGTTCCCCATCTTCCAGGACCCGGCCATCCGGGTGGCCGAGCACCGCGGCGGCCTGCCGACGCTGACGATGGACGATCGCTACCTGGCCGGTCCCGTGCCCGGCGTGCCGGGCGCGTGGGTGATGAGCGGCTGCTGCGTGGGCGGCCTCAGCGTGTCACCGGCGCTGGGCGAGGCGATCGCGCAGTGGATCGTGGACGGCGTGCCTGCGCTCGACCTCGGCGACGTCGCGCCGTCGCGCTTCGCCGGCCGCGCGCTCGACGAGGCCGAGCTGCGCGCGCGCTGCCGGGAGGCCTACGCCACCCACTACCGCGCGGGCGGCCGGTCCTAGTCAGACCGTCGCATCGCGCAGCAGCCGCGCGACGCGCGCCGGCTCGTCCTCGGTGCCCAGCTCCCGGAAGAGCGCGAGCGCCTGCTCGAGGAGGCCGCGATCGAGCGGCCGCCGCAGGCAGGCCTGCGCGACCCAGACCTTGCCCAGCTCGTTGCGCGCGTCGTGCGCCCGCAGGATCGTCTCGGCGGTCGCCAGGTGGCCGGCGGCGCCGGCGGCGTCGTGCGTGGCGATCGCCTCGGCCAGCAGGCGCCGGGCGACGCCCTCGACGTGCCGGTAGCCCAGCTCCACCGCGGTGCGGAGCACCGGCTCGATGATCGCGCGCATCTCGTCCCAGGCCCCGCGCCGGGCCTCGGCGTCCGCCAGCCAGAGGCTGAACGAGGCCCACGTGAAGCGCAGCTGGGAGCGCTGGTAGAACGCCAGCGCCTCGCGCAGCGGCGCGATGCCGTCGGCCGCGCACCCGCTCTTGACCAGCGCATAGCCGCGCACCGCCCGCACGGCGGCCGCGTCGAACGGCGTGGGATCCAGCGCCAGCGCGTCGTCGCACAGCCGCAGCGCCGACTGCCAGTCGCCGCGGTGCACGTGGGTGGAGGCCGTGCGCACCAGGCCGGAGACCTTCAGCCGCAGGTCGTTGAGCGCCGCGCCCAGCTCCGTCGCGCGGCGGCAGTAGCGCAGGCCGCGCTCCCACTCACCGAGGTAGTTGGCGGCCGGGCTCAGCTGGGACAGCGCCCGGCTCGCCCACCAGGCGTCGCCCTGCCGCTCGAACACCGCGAGCGCGCGCTCGCCGGCCTCGATCGCCGGCCGCAGCTCGCCGGCGATGACGTAGGCCTGGGCCAGGCCGGTGTCGGCGTAGGCGCGGATCATCGGCAGGCCGGCGGCCTCCGCCAGCTCGGAGGCGGTGCGGCAGTTGGCGATGGCGGTCTCCGGCCGGGCGCCGGTGAGGCTCTGCAGGAAGCCGAGCCAGTAGTACCAGATCGCCCGGCGCGGCGGATCGGCGGCGCGCTCGACCATGGGGCGGATGCTCTCCAGCATCGCGACGTGCTCGCGATGGCGGCCGAGCGCGAACAGCACCTCGGCCTGCTTGGTGACGGCGTCGATGCGGCGCAGCAGGTTGGCCGGCGTCTCCGGCAGCGCGGCGAGCCGGTCGACCGCGCGCTGGAAGAACGCCAGCGCCTCCGCGTTGGCCCAGCGCCGCTGCGCGCGCTCGGCGGCGCGGATGGCGTAATCGGCCGCGCGCTCGCCGTCGTCGCTGTGCTCGAAGTGATGGGCCAGCGGCTCCACGACCTCGGCCGTGCGTCCCTCGTACTGCCGCTCGAGCGCCTCGCCGACGGCGCGATGGGCCAGGCTGGCCGAGGTACGTGAAGCCCGCCGGGATCGAGGACTCGCGGTCCTCGGGACTTGGCGCTTCCATCTCGTGGGCGAGCGCCTTGAGGAGATCCTGGACCCCCGGGTCGAGCGCGCCGCCGGGGCCGTAGGGCAGGAAGCACTCCGGCCGCTCCTGCAGCGCGGGGAAGAGGTAGCCGTAGCCGTGCGGGCCCGGGGCGGGCGGACCGGCGGGGAGCGCGAACGGCATCGCGCCGAGGCAGAGCGCGACGAGCGCGAGGACGCTGATGGCACGTCGCGAGAACACCGGCCCTCCATGCGTCTTTCCAGGACGGCACCGCAACGCTGGAGCGCGCGCACTATAGCACCCTTCACCGGGGTCCGACAGACGGGCGGCCGCCGGCTCACACGCCGGTGCCGAACCCTCCGGCGGTGCGCACGGTCGCGGCCTCGCCGATGTGGGTCGCGCTGTGAAAGAGCGCGATGCCGCTCAGCATCGTCATCCGCGGCCGGCCGGGGAAGGCCCTGAGGATCGCCTCGGTGCGCGTGCCGAACGCGCCCTGGTCGGCGGCGCGCTGCACGCTCTCGACGCTCACCTGGCCCTCCCAGTCCTTCGGCCCGAACGAGGCGACGACCTCGCGCGTGCGGCGGCCGACGGCGTCGCGGTACTCGCGCAGCGCGGCCAGGTCCAGCGCGCGCGTGACCTCGCTCACCTCCGCGCTCGTCATGCCGATGCCGAAGTCGCGGCGGCTCACGCCCAGGCGCCTGGCCCAGCCGCCGTCGTCGAAGACCTGGGCGCGGCCGGCGAGCATCACGTTGAGGAAGACGTCCTCGGCGCGGGCGATGTGCCAGAACAGCCACGCCAGCGAGTTGAGGTCCTCGCGCGGCCGCGCGCGCATCTGCTCGTCGCTGAGGCCGCCGAACGTGCGCTCGGAGCCTGACATCTTGTTGCCGCCCACCGCCGCCGAGTGCACGGCGGCGTGCTGATCGAGAAACAGGTCGCGTGCGTCCATGGCGTCCTCCCGGGCGGAGTGTATGATGCCGGCCGTGGAACTGGAAGTCGTCCGTCACGGCGCCGGGCGGCCCATCGTCGTCCTGCACGGCATGCAGACGCTCGACCCGCGCGGCCGCTTCGTCGAGGCACTCGGCCGGCACGGCGAGCTCATCCTGCCCTCGCACCCGGGCTTCGGCGCCTCCGAGCGGCCCAAGGACTTCGAGACGGTCTACGACCTCGTCCACCACTATCTGGAGTTCCTGGAGACGCTGCCGCACGCGCGCGTCACCCTGCTGGGACTGTCGTTCGGCGGCTGGCTCGCCGCCGAGGTGGCGGCGACCTGCAGCCACCGGCTCGACGCGCTCGTGCTGGTGGACGCCTTCGGCATCAAGATCGGTGACCGCGAGACGCCCGACATCCTCGACGTATTCAACACCGCGCCGCACGAGGTGCGCCGCCGCAGCTGGCACGACCCCGAGCGCTGGGCGCCCGACTTCGATCGCCTGAGCGACGAGGACCTGGTGCGGCGCGCGCGCGGCTGGGACGCGCTCTGCCTCTACGGCTGGCAGCCCTACATGTACAATCCGCAGCTGGCCCGCTGGCTGCGTCGCATCATTGTGCCGACGCTGGTGCTGTGGGGCGCCAGCGACGGCGTCGTGACGCCCGAGTACGGACGGACCTACAGCGCGCTGATCCCGGGAGCGCGCTTCGAGCTCGTCGAGGCCGCCGGCCACCATCCGGAGATCGAGCAGCCCGACGCGCTGGCCGCGCGCGTCGCCGCGTTCCTCGATCGGCGCTGAGAGGAGGAGGACACCGCGTGGAGGCCTGGTGGCAGTGCGAGGTGCCCTATCCGTTCGTGCCGAAAGAGGTCCTCGACGCCGCCGACTCCGTGCGCGGCAGCCTGCCCAACCGCTACTGCGATCCCGCGATCGCCGCCGATCTGTTCGATGAGGTCCTCGACGAGTTCCTGCTCTGCGACGACCTCGGCATGAACGTGCTGGCCATCGAGCACCACGCCGGCATCAACTCGCTGCTGGCCAGCAACCCGATGCTGGTCGGCATCCTGGCCCGCCAGACGCGCCGCGTGCGCATCCTGAGCCTCGGCACGCTGCTGTCGCTGCGCGCCGATCCCGTGCGCGTCGCCGAGGAGTACGCGACGGCCGACGTCATCTCGCGCGGCCGGCTGGAGATCGGCTTCGTGAAGTCGGGCGGCACCGAGATGGCCTCGGCCAACGCCAACCCCGTGAACAACGTCGAGCGCTACTGGGAGGCGATCGACCTCGTCACCAAGGCGCTCACGCACCACGACGGGCCCTTCTCCTGGGAGGGCAAGCACTTCACGCACCGCCACGTGAACATCTGGCCGCGCGCCTGGCAGCAGCCGCACCCGCGCATGTGGGCGGCGACCGGCGATCCCGAGACGGCGGCCGAGGTCGGCCGCCGCGGGCTCGTGCACGTGCTCATCTTGAGAGGCCCCGACGGCACCCGGCGCGCCTTTGCCGCCCATCGCCGCGCGCGGGCCGAGGCCGGTCTGCCGAAGGTCACCACCGACAACTTCGCCTACGCGGCGTTCGTCTACGTCGGCGACACCGACGAGGAGGGGTTGCGCGTGGGCAGCAAGCTGCTGTGGTTCCTGCACACGAGCCTGAAGGTCGCGCCGCAGTACTCGAAGTTCCTGCCGGGCACGACGCCGCCGCAGTTCGCGCCGCAGGTCTATCGCGGCAGCGCCGGCCCGGCCGGTCCCAACGCCGAGCCGCGCGTGGCGACCGCCAGCCAGAACGCGCAGCGGCTGACGACGATCACGCCCGAGCAGGCGATGGCCCAGGGCATCCTCTTCGCCGGCAACCCCGACAGCGTCTACCGCCAGATCATGGACTTCCACGACCAGGTCGGCGGCTTCGGCCACCTGAGCCTCGTGGGCCGCTCCGGCTTCATGACGCACGCCGAGTCCGAGAAGGGGATCCGTCTCTTCGCGACCGAGGTGCTGCCGCGCTTGCGCGAGGTGAAGCCGGTCATCGCGGAGTGAGCGCGTTGAAGGTCACCGGGCTGGAGACGTACGTCCTCTCGGCGCCGCTGCCCCAGGCGGTCCGCACCTCGACGCACACGATCACCAGCGTCAGCGAGGTGATCGTGCGGCTCACGACGGACGCCGGTCACGTCGGCCTCGGCGAGGGCCACGGTCCGTTCCTGTTCCAGGCCGGTCCCGACGGGCTGCGCACCGTCAACGGGATCCTCGACGCGATCCGACCGCTGGTCGTCGGCCGCGACCCGTTCGACACCGAAGGCATCTGGCAGGACCTGTTCGCGCTGACCTACACGAGCGTGCGGGGCATCGCGCCGCTGGCGCGCCAGCAGCGGCCGCTGATCACGGCGCTCAGCGCCGTCGACATCGCGCTGTGGGATCTCAAGGGCAAGGCCGTCGACCGGCCGGTGTGGGCCCTGCTCGGCGGTGCGCTGCGCGAGCGCGTGCCGGCCTACGTCACCGGCTTCTACTATCGTGACGGCGAGCGTGAGGACGACCTCGTGCGCGAGGCGGCGATGTACGTGGAGGCCGGCTATCGCACGATCAAGGTGAAGGTCGGCGGCCTCTCATCCCGGGCCGACGCCGCCCGCGTGGGCGTGATCCGCAAGGCGGTGGGCCGCGACGTGGCGATCATGCTCGACGCCAACCAGGGCTGGAGCCTGCCGACCGCCGTGGAGGCCGCCCGCCGCTGCGCCGAGCACGACATCTTCTGGCTCGAGGATCCCATGCCGTGGTACGACGAGCGCCACGCGCTGGCCCGCCTCAAGGACGCGGTGGGCATTCCGATCGCGGCCGGCGAGACGGAGTACAGCCCCTTCGGCCTGCGCACGCTGCTCGCCGAGGGCTTGGTGGACTACCTCATCATCGACTCGACCTGGGCCGGCGGGCTCACGACGTGGCGCAAGGCCGCGGTCATGGCCGAGCTCTACCAGGTGCCGCTCGCCGCGCACCACGACCCGCAGATTCACGTGCACGCGGTGGCGGCGAGCCCGACCGGCTTCATCCTCGAATCGTTCGCCGACCCCACGCGCGATCCACTCTGGTTCGAGCTCTTCCGCGAGCGCCCGGCCATCGTGGACGGCCTCGTGGCGCTGCCGCAGGCCCCGGGCCTCGGCCTCGAGCTGCGGCCGGACACGCTCGAGAAGTACGGCGTGAAGCTCGGCTAGAGGCCCAGCAGCGTCTCGAGGTTGCGCCAGAGGATCTGTTCCTTCTCCGCGGGGGTGAGGCTGGCCAGGCCCTGCAGCCACGCCACCGGGGAGGGGTGCCACGGCACGAAGGGCCAGTCGCTGCCGAGCACGACGCGGTCGGCGCCGACCTCGTCGAGCAGGAAGCGCAGCGCCTTCTCGCTGCCGACGACGGTGTCGTAGTAGAGCCGCTTCTGGTACGCGCTGGGCGGCCGGGTGGCGCCGCCGCGCGACTCGGGCCGGCCCTGCCAGGCGCGGTCCAGCCGTCCCATCGCATAGCAGGCCGGCCCGCCGCCGTGGGCGATGCAGACCTTGAGGCCGGGACAGGCGTCGAGGACGCCGCCGAAGATCAGCATCGCGACGACGATGGCGTCCTCCACGATGACGCCGAGGCTGTTGAACAGGCCGTACTTCGTCGTGCGCTCGGTCATCCAGTTGTGCTGCGGCTGCGGGTGGAAGAACAGCACGGCGCCCATCGCCTCGGCGGCCTTGAACAGCGGCAGGAACTTCGGCTCGTCCCAGTTCTGGCCGTTGACGATCGTGTCCAGCTCGGCGCCCTTGAGCCCGAGCACGGTGACCGCGCGCTCCAGCTCCTCGATCGACGCCTCCACGTCCTGCACCGGCAGCGTGGCCAGGCCGGCGAAGCGCGTCGGCCACTGGCGCGCCATCGCCGCCAGCTCGTCGTTGACCTCGCGGGCCAGCGCGCGGCCCTGGGCGGCGTCGAGGTGGTAGCCGAAGAACGGCGTGTGGATGGAGACGACCTGCACGTCCACGCCCTGGGCGTCCATGTCCTTGAGTCGCTCCTGGGGCGTGAAGCGCACCTTGGGCGAGGTGAAGCCCGTGCGCTTGCCGCCGCCGACGAAGCTGCCGAGCCCCTCGCCGGGCTCGTGGCGGAAGCCGAACCACTCGCGCTTGCTCTCGGCCGCCTGCCACACGCCGCGCGGGACGACGTGGGCGTGGATGTCGATCGTCCTCATGATCGCGTCCTCCTGGCGGCGCTCATCTTAGCCCGCTGGCATCCGTCTTGCTCGGCGTCGTGAGCAGAGGAGCGCTGCCATGGCCAAGCGACGGATGCGCCGGACCACGCGGACCACCACCCCCGACAACGACGGCATGACCGAAGCGGTGATGGACCAGGCGCGGGACGCCTCCGTCAACGCCGTGAAGATCGCGACCGAGACGGCGCGGGCGGCGCTGGCCGGCATGCAGGCGATCGGCCGCACGATGGCCGACTTGGCGGCGCCCGCCGCGCGCCGTACCGTGCGCGCCGCCGGCGAGGCCACGCGCGCCGCGGT
>DASSLH010000532.1:0-9147 GCA_035689625.1 Candidatus Methylomirabilota bacterium
CGCGCAGAGGTGGAGCGAGTGGAGGTCGGCCAGGTGGCTGTAGTAGTTGTGGGGCGCGATGTTGATCTCGTAGGCCTCGGCCATGTGGCCGATCTGCACCGCCTGCGAGAAGCCGTTCCACGGCACGTCGATGATGGCCACGTCGACCGCGTGCAGCTCGAGGAACGGCCGGTACTGCCGCGTGGTCACCAGGCTCTCGAGCGACGCGAGCCGGGTGGAGGTCGACTGCTTGATCTGCAGCAGCGCCTGCGGGTCCCAGTTGTCGTACTCGACCCACTGCATGTCGAACTTCTCGAGCAGCTTGGCGATCCGCAGCACGCCCTCGGTGCGGAAGTTGTAATTGAGGTCGAGGCAGAGGCCGACCTTCGGACCGACCGCGTCGCGGAAGGTGCCGATGAGCCGCTCGATCGCGTCAAGGATCTCGACGCTGGGCGCGCCGTCGGTGGTGTTGATGCCGCTGCCAAAGCCGGGGAAGTACACGGTGGCCGGGTCGCCGGGGATCACCATGTTGGTCTTGAGCGCGGTGAACCCGCGCGCGACCACCTCACGGCCGAGCGCGGCGATGTCGTCGTAGGTGCGAAGCGGCGGCGTGCCCAGCACGTGGCCCATGCGCGCGCGCGTGGTCCCGCAGTGCGACCAGTAGAGACGCATGCGGTCGCGCAGCGGTCCCCCGAAGAGCTCGTAGACCGGCACCCCGAGCGCCTTGGCCTTGATGTCCCAGAGCGCCAGCTCGATGCCGGCCATCGCCTTGTGGGTGACCCCGCCCAGGTTCTGCCGGGTGGCGCGGAGCATGTCCCAGTACAGCCGCTCGACCGGCCGCGGGTCCTGGCCGATCAGCAGGTCGGCGACGTCGCGCACGCAGCCGGCGATGCCCCACGGGCTGCGGTTGTCGCTGCACTCGCCCCAGCCCACGAGCCCCGAGTCCGTCTCGATGCGCACGAACGTCCACGGCCGCCAGCCGCCGTCGCAGTGCAGCGCTTCGACGCGCGCGATCTTCATGGCATTTCTCCTCTGTGCCACGCTCGAACGAACCACAACCCGCCGGCGACTAAGACAGCCCCGCTGACTACGAAGACACCGGCAGCGCGGGACTCGAGCGTGCGCGCGGCCGCCAGCAGAGATAGCCCAGTGAAGGCTATTACCATCGCGACCGAATACCGGATCATCGCCGGAAGCCTCGACCCTTGCCGGCGCCATCGCAACAGGGCCGCGGCGAGAACGACAAGGGCAATGCCGGCGATGGCCACCTTGTTCACGTGTGCGCTCGGCCTGAGCTCGATGCCGAGGCGGGCAGCCAAGGCCACTGCCACAAGGGAGCCCAGCTTGATGCCGAGAAGCAGAGCACCGAAGCCGAAGCATAGGTGATTGAGGCGTTCCGTCGGTTTCCACGATTTCTCCCCGCCGTTGTTCACGCCGCCGCGGTCGGCGTGACCGGCTTAAGCGCGGGCGCCACCTGGTCCATGAACATCTGCATCGAGCGCAGCGCCAGCTTGGTCGGAAGCCCGGGCAGCGCCATCAGCAGCATCAGGCGCCGGTAGCCGGTGGCGTCGACGTAGCGCTGCAGGCTGTCGCGCACCTCGGCCGGGGTGCCGATGTGCGTCCAGCCCATCTCGAGGTACTCGGGGAACGTGCGCAGGCGCAGCATCGAGCGATCGAACGAGTTGGGGACGTTGCCGCCGGCGGCGTCCGAGCGCAGCCGCGCCATCTTGTGCTGGTAGCCCATGAACGGCGCCTCGGTGGCGGCCAGCGCCTCCTCGCGGGTGGGCGCCACGTGCACCACGCGCATGCCCCACGCCCGGCGCTCGAGCGCGTCGATCGTGGCCTCCGCGTGGCCGGCGGCGCGGGCGACGTCGCGGTAGATCGCGTGGCGCGCCTGCAGCTCGGCCACCGGCACGAAGAACGAGGCCATCGTCGGCAGGCCCAGCCGCGCGGCCGAGTGCACGCTGTCCTCGCTGTTGCAGGCGACGTAGAGCGGCGGGTGCGGCTGCTGCACCGGCCGCGGCCGCACGTGCAGCCGCTCGGCGGAATGGAAGCGCCCGGCGAAGTCGAACGGCGCGCCGCTCCAGGCACGCTGCATGAGCGCCACGCCCTCCTCGATCCGCGCGCGGGCGTCGGCGCGGTCGGACTGGAACGTCTGGTAGTCCTGCAGCGTGCCGCCGCGGCCGATGCCGACGTCCAGCCGCCCGCCGCTGACGACGTCGAGCACGGCCAGCGACTCGGCGAGGTCCACCGGATGGTGCAGCGGCAGCAGGCTCACGCCCATGCCCAGGCGGATCGTGCGCGTGCGCGCGGCCACGAACGCGGCCAGCACCGGCGGCGCCGGGCAGAGGCCGTAGTCGTTGAAGTGGTGCTCGGCGATCCACAGCGAGCCGTAGCCCAGCGGCTCGGCGGCGAGCATCTGCTCCAGGGCCGAGTCGTAGACCGCCTGCTCGTCCCAGGCCTCGTCGCGCTGCATGAGGAAGAACAGCCCGAAGTCCATGGGCACAGA
Organism: Candidatus Methylomirabilota bacterium; assembly: GCA_035689625.1. Taxonomy (GTDB): domain Bacteria; phylum Methylomirabilota; class Methylomirabilia; order Rokubacteriales; family CSP1-6; genus AR5. Next base: position 2,489 of record DASSLH010000532.1, read on the forward strand.
GAGTATCATCCGGGCCGAGGAGAGATCACATGGCCACCCCGGTAGGGTTCATCGGCGTCGGCAACATGGGCAACCCGATGGCGGGCAACGTCCTCAAGAACGGCTTCCCGATGACGGTGTTCGACAAGAACCCCAACGCCATGGCCAACCTGGTGCAGGCCGGCGCCCAGAAGGCGGCCTCGGCCGCCGAGGTCGTCGAGCGCTCGGAGATCGTGATGACGTGCCTGCCCGCCTCGCCGGACGTCGAGGCGCTCTACCTCGAGCCCGGCGGGCTGGTCGAGCGCGCGCGCCCCGGCATGATCCTCATCGACCTCAGCAGCGTGCTGCCGTCCACGCCTTGCCGGATCGAGCCGAAGGCCGCGGCCCGCGGCGTGCACTTCCTCGAGTCGCCGGTCAGCGGCGGCGTGAGCGGCGCCCGCGCGGCCACGCTGGCGGTCATGGTCGGCGGCGATCCGCAGGTGCTGGAGCGCGCCAAGCCCGTGCTGCGCTCGATCGGGCCCAACATCTTCCACGTGGGCGGCGTCGGGCTCGGCAACACGATCAAGGCCATCAACAACATGATGGCCAGCGTGAACTCGTGCGCGATGATGGAAGGCCTCGTGCTCGGCGTGAAGGCCGGGCTCGATCCGCAGACGGTCTACGAGGTCGTCAAGGCCAGCAGCGGCGGCAGCAAGGCGCTGGAGCGCATCCCGAGCGCGCTGATCCCGCGCAACTTCGCGCCCGGCTTCAAGGTGGCCCTCATGAACAAGGACCTGGACACGTTCACGAGCATCGCCAAGGAGCTGCACGTGCCGGTCAGCTTCGCCAACGTCGCCCAGCGCTACCAGCAGGCCGCGCTGGCGGCCGGCTTCGGCGACCAGGACACCAGCGTCGTGCTGCGGATCATCGAGCGCCTGGCCGCGATGGAGTGACGACCGGACGCGCTATACTGGATGTTCCATGGCTTATAACGCGTGGTTTTCGTGCATCAACGGCTGCCCGGGGGAGTTCGATCTCCGGGAGGTGATCTACCGCTGCCCCACGTGCGGCGACCTGCTCGAGGTCCAGCACGACATGGAGGCGCTCAAGTCGCGCTCGGCGGCGGCCTGGATCCAGCTGTTCGATGACCGCTACCGCCGCAACACCTACCCGTACGGCTCCGGCGTGTGGGGCAAGAAGGAGTGGGTGGTGCCGTTCATCGACAACGAGAACATCGTGTCGATGTACGAGGGCAACAGCAACCTCCTGTGGGCGGATCGCTACGGCAAGCAGCTGCACGTCGAGGACCTGTGGATCAAGCAGTGCGGCAACTCGCACTCGGGCTCCTTCAAGGACCTCGGCATGACCGTGCTGGTCTCGGTCGTGCGCCAGATGATCGCCGGCGGCGTGCCGATCGACGCCGTCGCCTGCGCCTCCACCGGCGACACCTCCGCTGCGCTCGGCGCCTACTGTGCGGCGGCCGGCATCCCGGCGGTGGTGCTGCTGCCCAAGGACAAGGTCTCGATCGCCCAGCTCGTGCAGCCGCTGGCCAACGGCGCCCTGGTGCTCTCCCTCGACACCGACTTCGACGGCTGCATGGCGGTGGTCCAGGAGATCACCAAGGAGAAGAAGATCTACCTGGCCAACTCGATGAACAGCCTGCGCATCGAGGGCCAGAAGACGGTGGCCATCGAGATCGTGCAGCAGTGCGACTGGGAGGTGCCGGACTGGATCGTCATTCCCGGCGGCAACCTGGGCAACGTGCACGCGCTCGGGCAGGGCTTCGTGATGATGCAGGAGCTGGGCCTCATCAACAAGCTGCCGCGCATCGCGCTGGCCCAGGCGGAGCGCGCGAACCCGCTCTACCGCGCGTTCCAGGACGACTTCAAGCACTTCGAGCCGATCACCGCGCAGCCCACGCTGGCCATGGCCATCCAGATCGGCAACCCGGTCAGCGTCAAGCGCGCGATCCGCACCCTGCAACGCTTCAACGGCGTCGTCGAGCAGGCCACCGAGCAGGAGCTGGCCGACGAGGCCGCCCGCGCCGACCGCACCGGCATGTTCAACTGCCCGCACACCGGCGTGGCGCTGGCCGCGCTGCGCAAGCTGATCGACCGCAAGGTGATCCGCCACAACGAGCGGGTGGTCGTGATCTCGACGGCGAACGGCCTGAAGTTCGCCGACCAGAAGGCCGCCTACCACATGGGGGCACTGGAGGGAATCAAGGCCGGTCACCGCAACAGGCCGGTCGAGCTGCCGGCCGATCCCAAGCGCGTGTCGCGCGCCATCGCCAAGCACGTCGAGAAGGCACGGCTGCTGGTCTCCTGATGGCGGACAAGGACAAGGTGGAACCGCCCCGGAAGCCCGTCGGGCCCAGCACGCTGGCCGTGCACGGCGGCGAGCCGCGCCCGAAGGCCGCCAACTCGCTGGCCACGCCCATCGTGCAGACGGCGACGTTCACCTTCGCCAACACGCAGGAGCTCAAGGACCACTTCGACGGCAAGATCGAGCGGGTCGAGTACGGCCGTTACGGCAACCCGACCCAGAAGATCGCCGAGGCGAAGCTGATCGCGCTGGAGGGCGCCGGCGACTGCCTGCTGTTCTCCAGCGGCATGGCTGCCATGACGACCGCGCTGTTCGCCATGCTCTCCCGCGGCACGCACGTGGTCGTCACCGACGATTCCTACCGGCGCACGCGGCAGTTCCTGAACCAGACGCTGCACCGCTACGGCATCGAGGTCTCGACGGTGCCGGCCGGCGACTACGAGGCGATGGAGGACGCGATCCGGCCGACGACGCGCGTGCTGCTCAGCGAGTCACCGACCAACCCCTACAACCGCGTGCTCGACCTCGAGCGCTTCGCGGCCGTCGGCCGCAAGCACCGCGTGAAGACGATCATCGACGCCACCTTCGCCACGCCGTACAACGTGCGGCCGCTCGAGTGGGGCGTGGACCTCGTCATGCACTCGGCCACCAAGTACCTGGGCGGCCACAACGACCTGCTGGCCGGCGCCGTGCTGGGCTCGCGCGAGCTGGTCGGCGCGCTGCGGGGCATGCAGGGCATCACGGGCGCCATCGTGGACCCGTTCGCCGCCTACCTGCTCATCCGCGGTATCAAGACGTTCGCGCTGCGCATGGAGCGGCAGAACACCAACGCCCAGGCCATCGCCGAGTTCCTGGCCGCCCACCCGCGGGTGGAGACGGTCCACTACCCGGGCCTGGCCACCCACCGCGAGCACGACGTGGCCAAGCGGCAGATGCGCGGCTACGGCGGCGTGGTCTCGTTCGAGGTGCGCGGCGACCTCGACGCCGCCGCCCGCGTGGTGGACGCCTGCACGATCCCGCACCTGGCCGTCTCGCTGGGCGGCGTCGAGAGCCTCATCGAGCAGCCGGCGATCATGAGCTTCTACGAGCTCACGACCGACGAGCGGCTGGAGATCGGCATCAAGGACAACCTGATCCGCTACTCCGTCGGCATCGAGGACGCCGACGACCTCATCGCCGACCTCGCCCAGGCCCTCGACCGGGTGTGATCCCGAGGGACGCCCCGGGTCCCCCGGGGCGTCTCGAGCCGCCAATGGGGGGTCTGGGGGGCCATCTCGGGGCCCCCCAGCTATAACTGATCTCGCAGCGGGAGCATCGGCAGGTAGAAGACGTAGCCCAGCCCGTGGCGCCGCCAGTCGGCCAGGCTGACCGGGCGCGCGTGCCGGAGGTCGTCCTCGAAGATCCGCGTCAGCCGCCGCGCCAGGCTCCGATCGAGGGCCGTCACGTTCAGCTCGTTGTTGAGCGCGAACGAGCGGTTGTCGAAATTGGCGCTGCCGATGCTGACCCACTGGTCGTCGATGACCAGCGTCTTGGCGTGCAGCAGGCCGGGGCCATACTCGTAGATCTTCACGCCGGCCTCGAGCGCGCGGTCGTAGTGGGCCTGGCTGGCCTTGCGCACGAGCCGGTCGAGGATCGAGCCGACCGCGCCCGCCGTGATGACCTGCACGTCCACGCCGCGCTCGGCCGCCTGCTCCATCGCCTGCGCCATCTGCCCGTCGGGCACGAAGTAAGGATTCGTCATCTTGATCGACGTGCGGGCGCCATCGATCGCCAGCAGGAACATCAGGTACGCCTCGGCGGCGCCGCCGGCCGGCGAGCTCTTCACCGATTGCATGGCGAGGTCGCCCCGCCGCTCGAGCGGCGGGAAGTAGGCGTCGCCGGAAAGCAGCACGCCGGTGGCGTCGCGCCAGTTCTCGGCGAACGCCGATTGAATGAAACGCACGATCGGCCCTTCCACGCGCACGTCGGTCTGCCGCCAGTGATCCGACTGCTGGCCGTCGCCGGTCCACTTCTCGCCGATGCCGGTGCCGCCGGTGAACCCGATGCGACCGTCCACGACGAGCACGCGCCGGTGGTTGCGGTGGTTGAGCCGCTTGAGCGCGAACGGGTTCAGGGAGTGATAGCGCGCGAAGTGACAGCCCGACGCCTTCAGCAGCCGGCGCTGCTCCTTCGGCATGTGGCTGGAGCCGACGGCGTCGACCAGCACGTTGACGCCAACGCCCGCCCGGCAGCGCTCGGCCAGCGCCTCGGCGAAGTCGCGCCCGATGTCGCCCTTCTCCCAGAGGAAGTTGGCGAACGTGATGGTAGTCTTGGCGCCGCGGATCGCGGCCAGCATCGCCGGGAAGATCTGCTCGCCGTTGACGAGCAGCTCGGCGTGGTTGCCCCCGACCCCGCCCGACAGCGTGTGGGCCTCGACGGCGCGTGTGAAGGCCGGCTCGCCGACGGCGACGTCGGGCGCTACGTAGTGCTGGCGGCTGAGCGTGCAGGCCGGCAAGGCGATGCACACCGCCATCGTGAGGATCACTGTCCAGCGCACACCGATGCGTGCTGCAGCCGGCGTGCCAGCGGACGTTTCTACAACGGGAGGACGCGGCAATGAAATTCGGACTGCGCTACTGCAACCTCGGCCGTTACGCCGACGGCCCGGCCGCCGCCGAGCTGGCCCAGGCCGCCGAGGAGGCGGGCTTCGAGTCGCTGTGGACGGTCGAGCACGTCGTGGTACCGCACGCCTACCAGTCGCGCTATCCGTACTCGCCGACCGGCCGCATGGGCGCGGGGCTCGAGGACTTTCCGATTCCCGATCCGCTGATCTGGCTGACCTACGTCGCCGCCGTCACGCGCCGGATCAAGCTCGGCACCGCGATCCTGATCCTGCCGCAGCGCAACCCGGTGGTGACGGCCAAGGCGCTGGCCACGCTCGATCACCTGGCCGGCGGCGGGCGCGTGCTGCTCGGCATCGGCGTGGGCTGGCTGGCCGAGGAGTTCGCCAGCCTCGGCGTGCCGTTCGAGGATCGCGGCGTCCGCGCCGACGAGTACGTGGCCGCGATGCGCGCCCTCTGGAGCCAGGAGCGCGCGAGCTTCGCGGGCCGCTTCGTGACGTTCCGCGACGTCTTCTGCCGACCGCGCCCGGCCGCCGGCCGCATCCCAGTGATCGTGGGCGGCGACAGCCCGGCGGCCGCGCGGCGCGCCGGCCGGATCGGCGACGGCTACTTCCCCGCCCGGGGCGCGCCGGCCGAGCTCTTCGACGAGATGCGGCGGGCGGCCGAGGCCGCCGGCCGCGATCCGGCGAGCATCGAGCTCACGGTGGCGGCGCCGGCGGACGTCGGCGAGATCGAGGCGCTCGCCCGGCGCGGCATCACGCGCGTCGCGGTGCCCGTCAGCGCGGCCGCCGGGCTGCCCGCCCAGGTCAAGACGCCCGACGACGTGGTGCGCTACGGCAAGGACGTCATCGCTCGATTCGGCCGATGACGCGGGGCCTGCGCACGCTGCCGCTGCTGCTGGTCGCGCTCACCGCGGCCGGCGCGTTCGCGCAGGGGCCGCGGCCCGACCCCGACCAGGGCTTCATCGAGTCGCTACGCCGCGACGATCCCGCCGGCGCCGAGCGGTTCGTGAGCCTGCGCGACGCGCGCGACAAGGCCATCGCCGATCTGCAGCAGGCGACCCAGCGCTACAACGCCGGCGGCGCCGTGCTCCACTCGGTCACGCTGCCCCCGCTCGCCCAGGCCCGGCATCGTTACGCCGAGACGTCGCTGGCGCTCCTGGATTTCCTCGACGCCCACGACCGCGCCAGCCTCCAGCGTCTCCAAGAGAACATCGAGCGCCTGAACCGCGTGCTGGAGGAGCGCAAGAAGTCGCGCGCCGAGCTGGAGAAGCTTCTGCACGAGTAATTGAGGCCGCACAAAAGCGGCCTCTCAGCGCATGAAGCTGGGCAGCCAGAGCGCGAGCCACGGAAACGCGACCAGGATCGCCAGGCGGATGATGTCGGCCCACATGAACGGCAGGACGCCGCTGAAGACGGTGCCGGTGCTCACCTCGGGCAGCAGCGTCTTGAGCACGAACATGTTCATGCCGACCGGCGGGCTGATCAGCCCGATCTCCACCACGCACACGATGATGATCCCGAACCAGATCGGGTCGAAGCCCAGGTGCATGACGACCGGGAAGAACACCGGGATCGTCAGCAGGATCATGGACAGCTCTTCCATGGCGGTGCCGAGCACGACGTAGATCGCGCAGATGCCGGCCACCACCAGCGTGGGGCTGACGTGGAAGCGCGTCACCCACGCCTTGAGGTCGCCCGGCATCGTGGTGATGTTGACGAACTCGGCGAAGATCAGCGCGCCGATGAGGATCATGAACAGCATCGCGGTCGTGCG
>DASSLH010000533.1:0-6608 GCA_035689625.1 Candidatus Methylomirabilota bacterium
CTCGCGCACGAACGCCAGCCAGTCGCTGCCGAAGAGCGAGACGTAGAGCGCGTCGGGATTCTGGTTGAGGATCGCCGTCACGAACGGGCCGGCCTCGAGCTTGCCGAGGGTGGGCCAGTGCTCGCCGACCACCTGCACGTCGGGCTTGAGCTGCTTGAGGCGGTCGCGGAACGTCTCCCAGGCGCGCTTGCCGTACTCGTAGTTGGGCCCGATGGTGGCCCACTTCACGTGCTTCATCCGGGCGGCCTTGTCGGCCAGCATCCGCCCCTGCTCGTACGTGTTCGGCCGCACGCGCACGACGTGATCGTGGCCCTTGGCCCAGGTGACGGCCTCGGTGAGCGGCTCGGCGGCCACGAACATCGTCTGGTTCTGCTTGGCCCAGTCGGAGACGGCCAGGCCCACGTTGGACAGGAACGTGCCGGAGATCAGCGCCACCTTCTCGCCGGTCACCAGCTCCTGGGCCTGCTTCACCGCCTCGGCCGGCTGGCCCTTGTCGTCGCGGAAGACGACCTCGACCTTGCGGCCGAGCACGCCGCCCTTGGCGTTCACCTCCTCGACCGCCATCTCGACCGCCTGCTTGTAGGGCCCGGTGAACGGCGCGCCGATGCCGCTGAACGAGTTGATCTCGCCGATCTTGATCGGGCCCTGGGCCGCCGCCGGCGCCCCGAGCGCGGCGATCAGCACGGCGGCCAGCGTGGCGGTGAGCGCGTGCGGTCTCATCGTGACCTTCCTCCCTCAGCGTGACGCCGCGCGCAGCAGGGGCGCGGCGGCTTGCACGGCCTTCACGATGCCGTGGTAGCCGGTGCAGCGGCACAGCACGGCGGACAGCCCCTCGCGGATGTCCGCCTCGGTCGGATCGGGCTTCACCCGCAGCAGGTCGAGCGCCGTCATCAGCATGCCGGGCGTGCAGAAGCCGCACTGCAGGCCGTGGTGCTGACGGAACGCCTCCTGCAGCGGATGCAGCACGCCGTTCGTCATCAGGCCCTCGATCGTGGTGATCGCAGCGCCGTCGGCCTGCACCGCCAGCAGCAGGCAGGCGCGCGCGGCCTGGCCATCGAGCAGGATCGTGCAGGCGCCGCAGATGCCGTGCTCGCAGCCGACGTGGGTGCCGGTCAGCTTCAGGTCCTCGCGCAGGAAGTCCACCAGCAGCTTGCGCGGCGGGCAGCGGCCCTCGTGGGCCACGCCGTTGACCGTCAGGCGAACCGTCACGTCGTTCATGATTTCGTCACGCCGAGCGCCCGCTTCAGCGCGCGCAGGGTGAGCACGCGCGTGAGATGGCGGCGGTACTCGGCCGAGGCGTGGATATCGGAGTCGGGCTGCACGAGCTCGGCGGCGCGCGCCGCCGCCGCCTCCAGCGCCGCCTCCCCGAGGCCGTCGCGCTCGAGGATCTCCTCGGCCGAGCGCAGGCGAACCGGCACCGGCCCGGCGCCGGCGGCGGCCAGCCTCGCGGCCGCGCAGCGTCCGCCCTCGCGGGCGACCATCGCCGCGATGCCGACGATCGCGAAGTCGCCGTGGCGGCGCGCGAACTCCTCGAACGCGTAGCCGGCGCCGGCCGGCATCGCCGGCAGCCGCACCTCGACCAGCAGATCGTCAGGCGCCAGGCTGGTGGTCAGATACGTCTCGAACAGCGCCGCCGGCCTGACCGTGCGGCGGCCGCGCGGGCCCTGCACGACCACCTCGCCGTCGAGCGCCGTCAGCACCGCCGGGTACTCGGCCGAGGGGTCGGCATGCGCGATCGAGCCGCCGATCGTGCCGCGCGAGCGGATCGGCAGGTGGCCGACCCAGCGCGTCGCCTCGCGCAGCAGCGGCAGACGCCTGGCCACCACCGGCGAGAACTCGATCGTGCGCTGGCGCGTCATCGCGCCGAACGCGACCGTGCCGTTGTCCTCGCGGATGAAGGCCAGCGGCGGGATGCGGTTGACGTCCACCAGCGCCGCCGGTCGCGCCAGCCGGAAGTTCAGCATCGGCACCAGGCTCTGGCCGCCCGCCAGGACCTTGGCGTCGCCGCCGTAGCGGGTCAGCAGCTCGACCGCGTGCTCGACGCTCTCGGCCGCGTGGTACTCGAAGCGGGCCGGCTTCACGAGCGTGTCTTGCCGCGGGCCGCCGCGATCAGCGCGTGCAGGCGGCTGGGCGTCATCGGCAGCTCGGTGATGCCGATGCCGAGCGGCCTGAGCGCGTCGCTCACGGCGTTGGCGATCACGGCCGGCACGGTCATCGAGGACGACTCGCCCAGGCCCTTGGAGCCGAGCGTCGTCAGCGGCGAGGGCGAGACGACGTGCTCGATCTCGATGTCGGGGGCCTCGCTGGCCGTCGGCACCAGGTAGTCCATGAACGTGCCGGTCAGCAGCTGGCCATCGTCGTCGTAGGCCAGCTCCTCGTAGAGCGCGCCGCCGAGACCGTGCAGGGCGCCACCGTAGATCTGCCCCTCCACGATCATCGGGTTGATGATGGTGCCGGCGTCGTGGACGGTGACGTACTTCACGATCGTGATCGCCGCGGTGTCGGGATCGACCTCGACGGCCATCACCTCGGCGATGAAGCCGTAGGTGTTGGACGAGTTCACGCGATCCTCGGCGTCCACGGCCTTGGCGACCGTGAAGCCGAAGACGGCCGTGGCCGACAGCGCCGGCTCCATGCCCTCCGGCAGCGACTCGGTGTTCCAGTGCGCGCGGCCGGCCAGGTCCTTGATGGAGTACGGCACGCCCTTGCCCTTGACCAGGTGCACGCCGCCGTCGCGGAACTCGACCTCGCCGGGCGTCACGCCCATGAGGTGCGCCGCGTACGCCACGAGCTTGGCCTTCAGCTTGCGCGCGGCCAGCGCGGTCGCGCTGGTGCCCACGGAGCCGAAGCGGCTGGAGTACGTCCCGGACGAGATCGACCACACGCGCGTGAACGTGTCCATCTCGTCCACGACGGTGACGTCGCGCGGCTCGATGCCGAGCTCGTCGGCGATGATCTGCGACACGATCGTCTGGTGGCCCTGCCCCTGCGGCGTCGTGCCGAGGATCGCGATGACGCGCCCGAGCGGATCGATCTTCACGGTGGCCGAGTCGACCGCGCCGGACTTCGGCAGGTACTCGGGCTTGGCGCGGAACTGCGGGTCGAGCGCGGTGGCGACGTAGCCCATGTTGGAGACCGACGGGTCCACGGCCAGCGCCAGGCCGATTCCGAAGTAGCGGCCGGCCGCCCGCGCCTCGGCCTGCTGGCGGCGCAGGGCCTCGTAGCCCGCCGCCTGCAGCGCCTTGTCGAACGTCGCCTGGTAATCACCGCTGTCGTAGAGGCCGCCGGTGGGCGTCCGGTACGGGAAGCTTTCGGCGCCGATCAGATTCTTGCGTCGCACCTCGACCGGATCGATGCCCACCCTGTCGGCGAGCAGGTCCATCATCCGCTCGGTCTCGAAGTAAAGATGGCCGCACGCGTAGCCCCGGTTGGGCCCCGTCAGGCTCTTGTTGGTCATCACGACCGAGGCGTCGACTTCGAGGTTCTGGAATCGGTAGGGACCGACGAAATTACCCGTGGGCCTGAAACTGCAGCCGGGCTCGGGGCTGCGGATGTAGCCACCGACGTTGTCGTACCACTTGAAGCGCATCCCGAGGATGGTGCCGTCCTTCTTCGCGGCGACCTCGCGCCAGGCGATGCGATCGGTGCCGCTGGAGGACGCCAGCAGGTGCTCGCGGCGGTCCTCGATCCACTTGATCGGCACGCCGAGCTTCATCGCGGTCAGGCCGATCAGCGCCAGGTACGGATAGATGCTCGACTTGATCCCGAACGAGCCACCGATGTCGGGCGGCACGATGAACCGCAGCCGGTTCTCCGGCAGGCCGAGCACGCGCGCCACCAGCGGGTGCATGATGAACGGCCCCATGAAGTTGGACCAGATCGTCAGCACCCCGTCGAGGCCGTCCCAGCGCGCGATCACGCCGTAGGTCTCGATCGGCGTCGAGCCGTACTTCGGGAAGCGGAAGCGCTCGCGGACGACGACGTCGGCGTCCGCGAAGGCGCGGTCGGGATCGCCGTAGACGAGCCGGCGGTGGCCGGCCAGGTTGGAGCCGACCGCCTCGTGCAGCACCGGCGCGCCGGGCTCGAGCGCCCGCTCGGGATCCACCACGACCGGCAGCGGCTCGTAGTCGACGGCCACGGCCTCGGCGGCGTCCTCGGCCAGGTAGCGATCGCGGGCGACCACGACGGCCACCGGCTCGCCGACGAAGCGCACTTTGTCGGTGGCCGCCGGATAGTAATGGATGGGCGCCGTCACGCCGACCCCGAACGGCTTGCAGGCCTTGGCCACGTCGCTTCCGGTGATGACACCGACCACGCCCTCCATCGCGAGCGCCGCGCTGGCGTCCCAGCCGCGGATGCGCGCGTGCGCGTGGGGCGAGCGCACGATGGCCGCGTGCCAGAGGTTCGCGACGGGCGGATGGTCGTCGATGAACGTGCCGCGGCCGGTGAGCAGACGACCGTCCTCGACGCGCGCTACCGATTTGCCGATCCAGCGCGTGGCACTCATGAGGAACCTCGAACTCTAGTCAGCGCTTCGCCGCCCTGTCAAGGGCCGCCCAGACGCGGGACGGCGTCAGGGGCGGCGCGTCGGGCTCGACGCCGAAGGGGCTGAGCGCGTCGGCCACGGCGTTGGCCAGCACGGCGGCCGGGCCCAGCGTGCCGCCCTCACCCACGCCGCGAACGCCGAGCAGGTTGGCGGCGGGCTCCTCGATGTGCGTCGTCGTGAGCGGAGGAATCGCGGCCGCGGTCGGCATCGCGTACTCCATCAACGTGCCGGTGAGCAGCTGGCCGCCGTCGTCGTAGACGTGCTGCTCGAGCAGCGCGCCCCCGATGCCCTGCGCGATGGCCCCCTGCACCTGTCCCTCGACGATCAGCGGGTTGATCACGCGCCCGGTGTCCTCCACGCAGACGTAGCGCCGGATCGTCACGACGCCGGTCTCCCGCTCGACCTCGACGACGGCGGCCTGGGCGCCGGCGGCAAACGTCCCGCGGATCGGATCGTAGAAGCGGGTGGCGTCGAGGCCGGGCTCGAGCTCGGCCGGCAGGCGGTGCGTCTCCAGGTGCGCGACGCGCGCGATCTCCCCCAGCGTGACGGCGCGGCCGGGCACGCCACGCACGAGCGCCCGGCCGTCGGCGAGCGTGACGTCCTCGACGGCCGCCTCCAGCAGGTGGGCGGCGATAATCACCGCCTTGTCCCGCACCGCGCGCGCCGCCCGGGCGGCCGCGCCCCCGCCGATGACCGCCTGGCGCGAGGCGAAGGCGCCGAGGCCGAACGGCGTGGCGTCGGTGTCGCCGAGCACGACGCGCACGCGGTCCACGGACAGCGTGAGCTCGGCGGCGACCAGCTGGGCGAGCGTCGTCTCCAGCCCCTGCCCCTGCGAGGTCACCCCGGCCAGCACGGTGACCGCGCCGGAGGGATCCATCCGGACGGTGGCGCCCTCGTGCCCGGTACGGAACGGCATGCGCGGCCCGGCCGAGGCGGCCTGGCCCAGCCCGGTCAGCTCGTTGTAGACGGCGAAGCCGACGCCGAGCCAGCGGCCCCGCGCGCGCTCGCGCGCCTGCTCGGCGCGAAAGGCCGCGTAGTCGATCGCCTCCAGCGCCTTCTCGAAGCACACCGGGTAGCTCGGGCTGTCGTGCACCAGGCGCGTGGCCGCCGTGTACGGCAGGTCGGCGGGGCCGACGAGATTCCGGCGCCGGACCTCGACCGGGTCGAGGCCGAGCGCGCGGGCGCCGAGGTCGAGCACGCGCTCCATCACGAACGTGGTGGCCGGCCGGGCGACGCCGCGATACGGACCGGCCGGCGCCGTGTGCGTGGCCACCGCGGTCACGCGGCAGCGATAGTGCTCGAGCTTGTAGGGTCCGGTCAGGAGGCCTCCCGCCATGAGCGCCTCGATGCCCGCCGTCCACGGGTAGACCGAGTAGGCGCCGGCGTTGCAGGCGGCGTCGACGTCCATCGCCAGCAGCCGCCCGCTGGCGTCGAACCCGGCGCGCACGGCGTAGCGGTGATCGCGCGCGTGGGCGGAGGCCTGCATCGCCTCGCGCCGCTGCTCGATCCACTTCACCGGGCGGCCAAGGTCGCGGGCGAGCAGGCACAGCGCGATCTCCTCGGGGTAGAGCACGGCCTTGACGCCGAAGCCGCCGCCGACGTCGGGCGCGACCACGCGCACGCGGCTCTCCGGCAGCGCGAGCAGCTCGGCCAGCAGGTGGCGCGCGAGGTGCGGCACCTGGGTGCCGGCCCACAGCGTGAGCTTGCCCTCGGCGGCGTTCCAGTCGGCGACGCCGCCCCGCCCCTCGAGCGGCGCCGCGCACTGGCGGTTGCTGCGGAACGTCCGGGCCACCACGGCGGCCGCCCGCGCCAGGGCGGTGTCCACGTCGCCGGCGTCGAAGCGGCGCGCGAGGAACAGGTTGCCGGCGGCCTGCTCGTGCACCAGCGGGGCGCCGTCCGCCGCGGCCGTCGTGACGTCCACCACGGCGGCGCGCGGCTGGCAGTCCACGCGCACGCGGGCGGCGGCGTCCTCGGCGGCGTAGCGATCGGTGGCGACGACGGCGGCGAGGGCCTCGCCGACGTGGCGGACGATCGGCCAGGCGAGCACCGGCTGCTCGGTCTC
>DASSLH010000534.1:0-3122 GCA_035689625.1 Candidatus Methylomirabilota bacterium
AGATGGTGGACGAGGTCATGCGCGCGGCCGACTCGCTGGCCGCCCGCCGCATCGGCGCGCTGATCGTGCTCGAGCGCGCCACCGGCCTCAGGCAGTACGCCGAGCTGGGCGTGGCGCTGGACGCGCTCGTCTCCTCGGACCTGCTCACGAGCCTGTTCCTGCCGTACTCGCCGCTGCACGACGGCGCCGTCGTCATCCAGGGCGGCCGCGTGGTGGCGGCCGGCTGCTTCCTGCCGCTGTCGCGCAACACCCAGCTCGGCCGCGCGCTGGGCACGCGGCATCGCGCCGCGCTCGGCATCGCCGAGGACACCGACGCCGTGGCGGTCGTCGTCTCCGAGGAGAGCGGGCGCATCTCGCTGGCCGTCGACGGCGGCATCGAGACACCCGGCGATGTCGACAGCCTGCGCGGCCGCCTGGACGACCTGCTCGGCGTCGCCGACGGCCGCGGCCGCGAGACGCTGGGGCTGGGCGCCCTGCGGCGCCGCTGGAGCCGCCAGCCGGCCGTGAGCGGCGAGGGGCCGGGCGGGGCGCGCTGAGGATGCTGCGGGCGCTGCTCGATCACTGGCAGCTCAGGCTGCTCTCCGTCGTGCTGGCCGTCGCGCTGTGGTTCTTCGTGGCCAGCGCCGAACGCACGGAGATCGCGCTGGCGGTGCCCATCGAGTACGTCGGCGTGCAGGGGCCGCTGACGCTGGAGGGCCCGCGCCGGGAGACGGTGGACGTGCAGCTGCAGGCCCCGCGCTGGGCCGCCGACCGCGTGAGCCCCGGCACGGTGCGCGTGCGCGTGGACGTGGGCGCGCTGCGCGAGGGCGACAACCTCGTGCACCTGCTGCCCGAGAGCGTGCAGGCGCCGGCCGGCGTGCGCGTGACCCGCGTGACGCCGGCCTGGACCAGCGTGCGCGCCGCCCGCGCGGAGGTGCGCACGGTGCAGGTGGTGCCGCAGGTGCAGGGCCGGCCGGCGCCCGCCCACGCGCTCGGCCCGGTCGTGGTCACTCCCGCCACTGTCCAGATCAAGGGCCCCCGCACTACAATCGAGGCGCGGACGGTCGTCGAGACGCTGCCGGTGGACGTCTCGGGACGCCGCGAGCCGGTGACCCAGACGGTGGGGCTCGCGCTGCCGGACTCGGTCACCGTCGTCGATCGGCGCACCGTGGACGTCACCGTGAACATCGGTCCGGAGGAAGCGATGCGGGAGCAGCGCGCAGCGGGGTCGCGCCGGTGAGCCGGCTGTTCGGGACCGACGGCATCCGCGGCGTCGCCAACGAGCCTCCGCTGACGCCGGACCTGGCCTATCGCGTGGGTCGCGAGCTGGTCGCGACGCTGGCCGCCGAGACGGGCGGCGAGCACGTGCGCGTCGTGATCGGCCGTGACACGCGCCGCTCGGGGCCGCTGCTGGAGGCGGCGATGGTCGCCGGCCTGCTGTCGGCCGGCGCCGACTGCTTCACTGTCGGCGTGCTGCCCACGCCGGGCATCGCGCTGCTCACCCGCGCTCTCGACGCCCAGGGCGGCATCGTGCTCTCGGCCTCCCACAACCCGTTCGAGGACAACGGCATCAAGCTGTTCTCGGCCAGGGGCACCAAGTTCCCCGACGCCTGGGAGGACGAGATCGAGGGACGGCTCAAGGGCGAGGACACCGCGCCCCGCGCGCACGGCGCCGGCATCGGACGGCTGGTCGCCTACGACCGCGCCGACAAGTACTACGTGGACTTCCTGGGCCGCTGCTTTCCGCTCGACCTGGCCGGTACCACGATCGTGCTCGACTGCGCCCACGGCGCGACCTACCGCGTGGCGCCGAGCATCTTCCGCCGGCTGGGCGCCCGCGTGATCACGACCTCGGCGCAGCCCGACGGCACCAACATCAACGCCGGCTGCGGCGCCCTGCACCCGGAGACGCTGCGCCGCCGCGTGGTCGCGGCGGGCGCCGACATCGGCTTCGCCTTCGACGGCGACGGCGACCGGCTGATCTCGGTGGATCACCTGGGCGAGATCCGCGACGGCGACTACGCGCTGGCCATCGCCGGCCGTCACATGGCGCGCCAGGGCCGTCTCAAGGCCAACACCGTCGTCACGACCGTCATGGCGAACCTCGGGCTGGACGAAGCGCTCGAGGCCGCCGGGATCGCGATCGTCAAGACGCAGGTGGGGGACCGCTACGTGCACGAGGAGATGTCGCGGCTGGGGGCCAACCTCGGCGGCGAGCAGTCGGGGCACCTGCTGTTCCCCGATCACATGCCGACCGGCGACGGCATCCTTTCGGCGCTGGCCCTGCTGGCCGTCATGCGCGACAGCGGCGAGCCGCTCGCCTCGCTGGCGACCTGCATGCGCAAGTTCCCCCAGGTGCTCGTCAACGTCCCGGTCACGCGCAAGCCGCCGATCGAGTCGCTGGCCGGCGTGATGGAGCGCATCCGCGGCTTCGAGCGCGAGATGAACGGTACCGGCCGGATCCTCGTGCGCTACTCCGGTACCGAGCCGCTGGCGCGCGTGATGATCGAGGGCGCCGACCTCGAGCGCATCCGCGCGATGGCTGACGAGCTGGCCGGCGCCATCCGGGCCGAGCTCGCGGGCTGATGGCGGTGCGGGGCATCGGCGTGGACCTCGTGAAGATCCCGCGCATGCGGGAGGTCATCGCGCGCTGGGACGAGCGCTTCCTGCGCCGGGTCTTCACCGAGCAGGAGATCGCCTACTGCCGGGCGCGGCGCGACCCGGTGCCGCACTTCGCCGCCCGCTTCGCCGCCAAGGAGGCCGGCATGAAGGCGCTCGGCACCGGGCTGCGCCTGGGCGTGAAGTGGCGCGAGCTGGAGGTGCGGCGCGAGCGTGGCCAGGCGCCGACGCTCGAGCTGCACGGCCGCACCCGCGAGCTGTCGCTGGCCCGCGGCGGCCGCCGCATGTTGCTGGCCCTCACGCACGACGGCGACTACGCGCTCGCCCAGGCCCTGCTGGTTGACGATGACGCGGCCGGCACTCCCGCGCTCCGCTAGCGTCGCCGTCGCGCTGCTCCTGTGCGGCGGCTGCGTCACCCAGCCGGTGGACGTTGCCGTGATCGCGCCCCCGCGCGCCGGTGTCCCGCCCCTGCCGGCCCCGCCCGCCTCCGGCCAGGTCGCCGCCCGGGCCGGCCGGCCCGGCTT
>DASSLH010000535.1:0-11432 GCA_035689625.1 Candidatus Methylomirabilota bacterium
GTCGAGGTGGCGCCGGCGCCGGGCATCGGCTGGCAGACGTGGTCGGCGCTGCTGGCCGTGGTCCTCATCGCGGGCGCCGGCCTGTACGCGGTCGCGCTGCGCGCGCGCCTGGGCACGCCGGCCGCCGAGGCGACGAATCTGCTGGCCGTGCCGTGGCTGCGGCGGCTGATCACCTCGCGCTGGCTGCAGCCGGCCCTGCAGGCCCCGCTGCTGATCCTCATGGCGGTCGTCGTCGTCCTCGGGTTCGTGGACGTGCAGGACGGCGGCAAGAACCTGGCGACGAAGCTGACGTGGACGATCTGGTGGGCCGGCGTGATCTTCACCTTCCTGCTGGTCGGTCGCGTCTGGTGCCTGGCCTGCCCGTTCGGCGCGCTCAACGAGTGGACGGCGCGCCTGGCCGGGCCGCTGCGCCGGCTGCCCCGCCCGCTGCGTAGCCTGTGGTGGGCGACCGCGCTGTTCCTGCTGCTGACGTGGGCGGACGAGCAGCTCGGCGTGGTGCGCTCGCCCCGGGTCACGGCCTGGATCGTGATCGTCTTCGCCGCGCTGGCCATCGCCGTCGGCCTGGCCTACGAGCGCCGCAGCTTCTGCCGCTATCTGTGCCCGATCGGCGGCCTCATCGGCGTGTACTCGATGACGGCGCCGCTCGAGCTGCGCACGCGCGACGCCGCCGTGTGCCGCGGCCACGCCGAGAAGACGTGCTTTTCCGGCGGCCCGCACAGCCGCGGCTGCCCGATGTTCGAGTTCCCGCAGACGATGGACCGCAACAACTACTGCAATCTCTGCGGCGAGTGCGTCAGCGGCTGCGCCCACGACAATCTGGTCCTGCGCTTCCGCGCCTTCGGGCGCGACCTCTGGACCTCCGGCCGCCGCGCGCTGGACGAGGCGTTCCTGGCCGTCGCGCTGGTGGCGCTGACCTTGCTGGTGACGGCCGAGATGCTGACCGCGTGGCCGGGCTGGATCTCCGGGCTCGCCCGCTGGCTGCCCGGGATCGTCCGGACGACGCTCAAGCCCGTGACGTATCTCGGGCTGGTGGAGACGCTCGTGCTGTTCGGCGGCACCCTGGTGGTGGCGCCGCTGCTGGTGCTGGGCGCGGCGGCGCTGGCCGACCGTCTGGCCGGCCGCCCGCTCGGCGTCCGGCGCACGTTCGTCGTCTTCGGCTACATGTTCGTGCCGGTCGGCCTGGCCATGCACCTGGCGCACAACCTCTCGCACCTGCTGCTCGAGGGCGGGGGCCTGGTGCCGGTCGTGCAGCGCACGGTCGCGCTCTACACGCCGTTTTCGCTCGGCGAGCCCGACTGGAGCGCCGGGCCGCTGCTGTCGCCGGCGGTCATCGGGCCGCTGCAGATGGCGATCGTGGTGGCGTTCTACGCGCTCTCGCTGGTGGCCGGGCACCGTCTGGCCCTGCGCACCTACGCGGACGCGCGCGTCGCCAGCCGGGCGCTGGTGCCGCTGGCGGTCCTCTCGCTGCTCTTCACGATCCTGGGGATCGTTTTGCTCAACCAGCCGATGGGAATGCGTCACGCGATGTGAGGGCGACGAGCGGGGGGAACAAAGCACGGGGGACGCGAGTCAAGCGGTCAGGGGGATACCCCGGGCGGGGTGCTCAAGAAGCACTACCCGTTCGGTTGGGCAGTAGTCGAAAATGCCCGGGTGTGCCGTGTTGACCCGGGCCGGGCGCCGGCCCGGTCCCGGGCGGCATCGCATCGCTGGAGGCGAATGACGATAGCGAGCCGAGGAGTCGCGGGCTGGGCGCTGGCGCTGCTGCTGGCAACGCCCCCGGTGGCGCTCGCCCAGCCGCTGTTCACGCCGGTCCAGGATCCGGTCGCCGGCGAGCGGCTCTTCAACGACAAGGGCTGCGCCGGCTGCCACGCGATCAACGGCGTCGGCGGCACCGTCGGCCCCGACCTCGGCCGCCGTCCGCGGCCGCGGACGTTCTACGACGTTGCCGCCGCCCTCTGGAACCACGCGCCGGCGATGGCCGCCCGCATGCACGAGCGCGGCATCAAGCGACCGCCGCTCACGGCCGCCGAGGCCGGCGACATCGTCGCCTATCTCTACACGCTCAGCTACTTCGACCCGCCCGGGCGGCCCGCGGTCGGCCAGCGGCTCTTCACCGAGAAGCGCTGCGTGGCCTGCCACAGCGTGGGCGGCGCCGGCGGCACCGTCGGTCCGCCGCTCGGCGGGATGAAGACGTACGCCTCGCCCATCGCGCTGGCCGCCTCGCTCTGGAACCACGGCCCGCAGATGGCCGAGGCGATGGCCGCGCGGAAGATCGAGCGGCCGACCTTCAACGGCACCGAGCTGCTCGACCTGATCGCCTACCTGAACGCCGCCTCGCCCAAGCCTGCCCGCGGCCAGCTCTACGTGCTGCCCGGCCGTTCGCTGGAGGGCCATCGGCTGTTCGCCGACAAGGGCTGCGCGCTGTGCCACGTC
This sequence comes from Candidatus Methylomirabilota bacterium, assembly GCA_035689625.1. Lineage (GTDB taxonomy): Bacteria > Methylomirabilota > Methylomirabilia > Rokubacteriales > CSP1-6 > AR5. The sequence continues at coordinate 2,434 of DASSLH010000535.1, forward strand.
CGGCGCGACAAGGACAGGGACGCCGGCGGGCCGCCCGACCTCACCGAGCTGGAGGCCTCGCGCAGCCTGGTGGACTTCGCGGCGGCGATGTGGAACAAGGCGCCGCTGATGATGCCGGCCATGCAGAGCCGGCTGGGCGCGGTGCCGCGACTGGCACCGGACGAGATGTCCGACATCGTCGCGTATCTCTACTCCGTGCGCTACTTCAAGCAGGCCGGTGACCCGCGGCGCGGCGTCATCCTGGCCGTCAACAAGGGGTGTCTCGACTGCCACGCGCTGTACGGCGAGCGCGGCAAGCCGGCGAGCGATCTCACCGCCGCCGCCGGCCTCGACTCGCCGCCGGCCGTGCTGGCGGCGCTGTGGAAGCACTCGCTGATCGACGATCCACGACCGCTCCGCGACCGACGGCCGTGGCCGACGTTCCGCGCCGACGAGATGGCGGATCTCGTGGCCTACCTGCGGTCGCTGAGGCGCACGCCATAGAGACGGGGGGCTCGGTGAGAGAACGACTGCGGCTCGGGCTCGTCGTGCTGCTCGTGATGCTGCTGGCGTCCGCCGGCACGGTGCGGGGCCAGGCGCTGTTCACCCCCGCCCAGGATCCGCTGGCCGGCTCGCGCGTGTTCGGCGCCAAGGGATGCGTCAAGTGCCACGCGGTGAACGGCGCCGGCGGCAAGGTCGGGCCGGACCTGGCGCGCATCGATCGCCCCCACACGTTCTTCGACCTGGCGTCCGCGCTGTGGAACCACGCGCCGCGGATGGCCGACCGCATGCGGGAGCTGAAGATCGACCGTCCGCGGCTGGAGCCGCGCGAGACCGGCGACCTCGTCGCGTTCCTCTTCAGCGTGGATTACTTCGATCCGCGCGGCCGCCCCGACGTGGGGCGCCGGCTCTTCACCGAGAAGCGCTGCGTGATGTGCCACCAGGTCGGCGGCGTCGGCGGCGTCGTCGGTCCGAGCCTCGACGGGCTCAAGGAGTACGGCTCGCCGATCTACCTGGCCACCGCCATGTGGAACCACGGCCCGCAGATGGCCGAGGTCATGAAGGCCAAGGGCATTCCGCGCCCGACGTTCAAGGGCGACGAGCTGTCCGACCTGCTCGCCTACATCGGGGTCGCGTCGCCGGTCATCCCGCCGGCGCCGGTCTACGTCCTGCCCGGGCGCGTCGCCGAGGGCCGGACGTTGTTCGCGCAGAAGCGCTGTCTCGAGTGCCACAGCGTCGGCGGCCAGGGAGGCAAGGTGGGGCCCGATCTCTCCGAGCGCAGCGTGCACATGAGCCTCACGCAGTTCGCGACCGCGATGTGGAACAAGGCGCCCGCGATGCTCGCCGCGATGAAGTCGCACGCCGTCGAGCTCCCGCAGCTCAGCGCCGCCGAGATGGCGGACATCGTCGCCTACCTGTACTCGGTGCGCTACTTCGCGCAGTCCGGCGATCCGCGGCAGGGGCTGGTGGTGGCCAACAGCAAGGGGTGCCTCGGCTGCCACGCGCTGCCGGGTGAGCGCGGCAAGCCGGCCGGCGATCTCGCGAAGGCGCCGGGGCTCGACTCGCCGGCGGCGGTGCTCTCCGCGCTGTGGAATCACTCGTTCATCAAGACCGGGCCCCGGGGTGGCAAGCCCGGGTGGGCGGAGATCAAGCCCGGCGAGATGGCGGACCTGACCGCCTATCTGCGCTCGCTGCAGGGGCGGCCATGAGCGTGCGCGCCCGCGTCCTCCTCGGGGTCGGCGTGCTGGCGATGCTGCTGGCGGGCGCCGCCGCGGCGTCGGCGCAGCCGAAGCCCGCGGTCGTCGAGAGCTGTCCGGCCTGTCACCTGCAGATCGGCGACGAGCGGCTCGGCCAGCCGGTGAAGTCGTTCGAGCAGGACATCCACAAGGCGAAGGGCTTCGGGTGCTCGGCCTGCCACGGCGGCGATCCCAAGGCCGAGGGCATGGAGGCGATGGACCCGGCCAAGGGCTACATCGGCAAGCCGAGCCGCGCCCAGGTCGTGCAGGTCTGCGGCCGCTGCCACGCCGACGCGCGCTTCATGAAGCAGTACAACCCCGGCCTGCGCGTGGACCAGGTCGCCGAGTACGCGACGTCGGTCCACGGCCGCCGGCTGCGCGAGGTCAACGACGCCAAGGTGGCGGTGTGCTCGAGCTGCCATCCCGCCCACGCGATCCGGCCGCGGTCGGATCCGAAGTCGTCGGTGCACCCGGTCAACGTCGCCCAGACGTGCGCCCGCTGCCACGCCAACGCCGACTACATGGCGGAGTACAAGATCCCGACCGACCAGTACGCGAAGTACACGCAGAGCGTGCACTGGAAGACGATGTCGGTGAAGGGCGACCTCTCGGCGCCGACGTGCAACAGCTGCCACGGCAACCATGGCGCCGCCCCGCCCGGCGTGTCCTGGGTCGGCAACGTGTGCGGGCAGTGCCACACGGTGATGGCCGATCTCTTCGGCAAGAGCGTGCACGCGCGCGCCTTCAGGGACATGGGCTCGCCCGGCTGCGCGACGTGCCACCACAACCACGACATCCAGGCGGCCAGCCCGGAGATGCTCGGGGTCGGCGACAAGGCCGTGTGCGCGACGTGCCACGGCGCCGACGACAAGGGGGGCCGCGCGGCCACCGAGATGCGCGCGACGATCGATCGCCTGCGCGACGAGCAGGGCAAGGCGGCCACGGTGCTCAAGCGGGCGGAGGAGGCGGGCATGGAGGTCAGCCAGGCCCGCTTCGACCTCAACAGCGCCAACGACGCGCTGGTCAAGGCGCGGACCGCGGTGCACGCGTTCAACCCGGCGGCCGTGAAGACAGAAGCCGACGCCGGCCTCGCCGTCGCCACCAAGGCCCACGACCGCGGCGTGCGGGCGCTGGCCGAGCTGGCGTTCCGGCGCAAGGGGCTGGCGGTCTCGCTGGTGATCATCCTGGGATTGATCGGTGGGCTGGTCGTGAAGATTCGCCACCTCGAGCGGCGGCCGCGGCAGACGACGGCCGGAATGGGAGGACCGGATGGACCGGGTGCTGGGGCCTGAGACGACGCGACGGCGATTCATCAACTGGTGGCTCGGCACGACCGCGGGGGCGTTCATCGCGTCGGTGCTCTACCCGGTGTCGCAGTACCTGGTGCCGCCGCAGAGCGGTGAGTCGGCCGCGGCCAGCGTGACGCTGCCGTTCAAGCCGGACGACGTCAAGCCCAACACCGGCCAGATCTTCAAGTTCGGCAACCGGCCCGGCATCCTGGTGCGCACGGCCGCCGGCGAGCTCAAGGCGTTCTCGGCGGTCTGCACGCACCTGAACTGCACCGTGCAGTACCGCGCCGACGTCGGCCACATCTGGTGCGCGTGCCACAACGGCCACTACGACCTCAACGGCCAGAACGTCTCGGGCCCGCCGCCGCGCCCGCTCGACAACTTCGTCGTGAACGTGCGGGGCGCTCAGATCGTCGTGAGCAAGAACGCGTGAACCGCCCCGCCAACGGCATCGGCCGCGGCCGGCTGTGGAGCTGGCTCGACGAGCGCGTCGGCCTCGGCGACATCGAGGCGCTCGCCCGCCACAAGCAGGTGCCCGTGCACCGGCACGGCGTCTGGTACTACTTCGGCGGGATGACGCTGTTCCTGTTCTCGGTGCAGGTCATCAGCGGCATCCTCCTGCTCTTCTACTACCGGCCCAGCGCGGAGGAAGCCTACGAGTCGGTCCAGTTCCTCATGGCCGACGTGCAGTTCGGCTGGCTGGTCCGCTCCGTGCATGCCTGGTCGGCGAACCTGATGATCCTCGCGCTGTTAGTGCACATGTTCAGCGTGCTGCTGCTCAAGGCGTACCGGCCGCCGCGCGAGGTGACGTGGCTGTCGGGCATGGCGCTGTTCGGGCTGGCGCTGGGCTTCGGCTTCACCGGCTACCTGCTGCCGTGGAACGAGCTGGCCTACTTCGCGACCAAGGTCGGCACCGAGATCACCGGCGCCGTGCCGGTCGTCGGCCCGTTCATGCTGCGGTTGCTGCGCGGCGGCGACGAGGTGACCGGCGCCACGCTCACGCGCTTCTACGGCATCCACGTGGCCGTGCTGCCGCTGATCGCCACCGGGCTGCTCGGGCTGCATCTCTACATGGTGCAGCGGCACGGCATGAGCGTGCCGCTCTCGGTGGAGCGCGCGGGCGGGGCGCGGCCGACCACGCCGTTCATCCCGAACTTCCTGCTGCGCGACGCCGTCGGCTGGCTGTCGGCGCTGGCCGTGCTGGCCGCGCTGGCGGCGTTCCTGCCGGCCGAGCTCGGCCACAAGGCGGACCCGTTCGCGCCGGCGCCGGCCGGCATCAAGCCCGAGTGGTACTTCATGTTCATGTTCCAGACGCTGAAGTTCCTGCCGAGCCACATCTGGAAGCTGGAGGGCGAGGTCGCCGGCATCGTCGGCTTCGGGGTCGGCGGCCTGCTGCTGGCGCTGCTGCCGTTCCTGGACCGCCGCGCCGCCCGCGGCGAGCCGGGCCGGCTGTTCACGTGGATCGGCACCGCGGTCATCGTCTACATCCTGGTGCTGACGTATCTGGGCTACACGATGAATCCGACGAAGTGACGCGTCAGAGGGGGGCGCGTCGACTGTGCAGTGCACGACCCTGACACGAGGAGGCACGATGCGTTTGCTGGCGCCTGTCATGAGTGTCATTGTCGGCGTCGCCGCGATCCTGGCGGTGATGGCCGGCCCGGTGGAGTCGCAGATCAAGGTCCCGCCGGACTTCACGTTCGAGAAGGGCAAGGACAGTCCCGGCCCCGTGACGTTCAGTCACGAGAAGCACAAGGCCAAGATCGAGAAGTGCACCGAGTGCCACACGAAGATCTTCAAGATGAAGAAGGGCACGTCCGGCCCGTTCTCGATGGAGAAGATCAAGGCCGGCGAGCAGTGCGGCACCTGTCACAACGGCAAGACCCAGGTGGGAGGCACGACGGTCTTCGCCGCAGGCGATGAGAAGAACTGCGAGAAGTGCCACAAGAAATAGCCACGGGCGAGCGCCGGCCCGGCGCACGCCGTGGCCGGCGCTCGTCGCCGTCGCGCTCACCGTGGCGCTCGGCGCCGCGGCGGCGCCCCCGTCCCTGCACGCGCAGGCGGTCGGTGACGCCGCCCGCGGCCAGCAGACGTTCGCCGCCAAGCTCTGCAGCCGCTGCCACCAGCCACGCGGCCGCCGCGGCGTGGGGCCCCCGCTCGACGTCCTGCGCCGCCCGCAGGGCGCCTACGAGCTCGCCGGCCGCCTGTGGAACCACGCCCCCGCGATGTTCACCCTGCTCGGCCAGCAGGAGCTGCCGTGGCCGGCCATCAGCGAGCCCGAGATGGCCGACCTCATGGCCTACCTGCAGGCCGACCCGCGGCGCGACGGGCCGGCGGACCTCGGCCGCGGCCAGACGACGCTGATCGCCAAGGGCTGCCTCAAGTGCCACGCGTGGCACGGCGAGGGGGCCAAGGTCGGTCCCGATCTCTCCACGCGCCTGGACCGGCTGGCGCCCGCCGTGCGATGGGCGACGACGCTGTGGGCGCACGCGCCGCGCATGGCCCAGGTCGCCATCGCGCGCGAGGTGCTCTATCCGCGGTTCTCCGGTGACGAGATGGCCAACCTCATCGGCTTCCTCCTGAAGAGCGACAGCCCGTAGGCTCGCGGACCCCGCCGCCGTGCGCGCGTCGCTCGTCCTCGTCACGCTCGTCGCCGCGAGCCTGCTCGCCGCGGCGCCGGCGCCCGCCCAGGTGAAGGTACCGCCCGATTTCACGCTGCCGAAGACGGAGAACAGTCCCGGCCCGGTGACCTTCAGTCACGCGCGCCACCTGGCGAAGGTGGGCAAGTGCACGCCGTGCCACATGCGCGACATCAAGATGAAGCGCGGCGGCACCGGGGCCTTCACGATGGATGCGATGCAGCAGGGCAAGACGTGCGGTGCCTGCCACGACGGCAAGACGATCGTGGGCGGCGCGCCCGTCTTCTCCCTCGACGAGTGTGACCGATGCCATCGCCCGTGACGTGGGCGCTCGGCGTCGCCGCCTGCCTGCTGGCGCTCGCGGCGGTCCCGGCCGCCGCCGCGCCGGCGCCCGCGGCGCCGAAGTCCGACGACTGCCTGATGTGTCACTCGGACAAGGACCTCAAGCGCAGCAAGCCGGTCAGCGGCCGTCCCGACTCGCTGTTCGTCGACGGCGCCGCCCTCAAGGCCTCCGCCCACGGCGGCTTCGAGTGCGTGGCCTGCCACACCACCGGGACGGCCCCGCACGAGGCCCTGCCGCGCGTGCGCTGCGCCGACTGTCACGACGACGTCCGCGCCACGCTGGCCGGGGGCGCTCACGGCCGGCCCGCCACCGTCGCCGGCAAGCCGGCCCCCGCGTGCACGTCGTGCCATGGCGTGCACGACGTCAAGCGGGCGGCGGCGATGTCGATCGACACCTGCGGCGGCTGCCACGCCCGGCAGGTCGGGCTCTACCGCGACAGCGTGCACGGCCGCGAGCGCGCCCGCGGCGGCTCGGAGGCGGCCACCTGCCGCTCCTGCCACGGCCCGGCGCACGCGCTGCGCGCCCGCACCGATCCGCAGGCGCCGACCTACCACCTGAACCTGCCGCGCACGTGCGCGCAGTGCCACGCCGACTCCGAGCTGGCGCGGCGGCACAACATCACCGTCGGCAACGTCTACCAGCTCTACATGGACTCGATCCACGGCCGGGCGGTCAGCAAGAGCGGCCTGCTGGTCGCCGCCAACTGCTCCGACTGCCACGGCGCCCACGAGATCCAGCCGCGAACGGCGCCGACCTCGCGCGTCTACCGCGCCAACATCCCGGCCACGTGCGGCGGCTGCCACGCCGGCGTGCGCCACGACTACGCCGAGTCCGTCCACGGCCTGGCCGTCGCCAAGGGCGACCCGCGGGCGCCCGTGTGCACCGACTGTCACTCGGCGCACCAGATCCGGCGCACCGAGGCCGCGCCGTGGCAGCTGGAGGTCATCCGCGAGTGCGGCACCTGCCACGCGGAGTCGCTGAAGACCTATCGCGACACGTTCCACGGCAAGGTCACCGCGCTGGGCTTCACGCGCGTCGCCAAGTGCGCCGACTGTCACGGCTCGCACCGCATCCTGCCCCCGGCCGACCAGCGCTCGACGGTGGCCGCGAGCAACATCCTGGGCACCTGCCGGCAGTGCCACGCGTCGGCGACGTGGAAGTTCACCGAGTTCCATCCGCACGCCGACCCCGCCGACCGGGTGCGCTTCCCGAAGCTCTACTGGACGTGGCTGGCGATGACCGCGCTGCTGATCGGCACGTTCGGCTTCTTCGGCCTGCACACGGCGCTGTGGCTGCCGCGCTCGCTGTGGGAGCGGCTGCGCCGGCGGCGGAACGGAGGCGAGTCGTGAGCGGGCACTACTTCCGGCTGAACCTCTACCACCGCATCCTGCACGGCATGGTGATCTTCAGCTTCCTGGGGCTGGCGGTCACCGGCCTGCCGCTCAAGTACGCCGGCTCCGGCTGGGGCGTCTGGCTCTCCCATGCGCTGGGCGGGCCGTTCACCACCGGCTACCTGCACCGCTTCTTCGCCGTGGTGACGTTCCTCTACTTCGCGCTGCACCTGGGCTACGTCGCGCGGCTCGTGCTCGAGCGGCGGCCCGGCGTCTTCTGGGGGCCGGACTCCATGGTGCCGCAGCTGCACGACGCCGTGCAGCTCGTGCAGCACATGCGCTACTTCGTGGGCCTCGGGCCCCGGCCGCGCTTCGGCCGCTGGGCGTACTGGGAGAAGTTCGACTACTGGGCGGTGTTCTGGGGCGTGTCGATCATCGGCGGCTCCGGCCTGCTGCTGTGGTTCCCGACGTTCTTCGCCCGCTACCTGCCGGGCTGGATCTTCAACATCGCGATCATCATCCACAGCGACGAGGCGCTGCTGGCCGTGGGCTTCATCTTCACCGTGCACTTCTTCAACGTGCACCTGCGGCCCGAGAAGTTCCCGATGGACCCGGTGATCTTCACCGGCCGCGTGCACGAGGACGAGTTCCGCGCGGAGCATCCGGCGGAGTACGAGCGGCTGAAGGACGCCGGCCGTCTCGAGCTGTTCGCCGCCGATCCGCCGCCGCGGTGGCTCCTGAACTTTTCGCGCGTCGTGGGATTCAGCTCGCTGGCGATCGGCACCATCCTGATCTGGCTGATCATCGCGACCGCGCTGAGGTGACAGACGACGACATGAGCGACGCGCCGTCCGCAGCGACCGAGTCGAACCCGCCGGGGCGGCGCCGCCGGCACCGGCCCTCGACGCGGGCCCTCCTCGTCGCCGCCGGTATCCTGGTGGTGGTGGGCGGCCTCGCCCTGGCCGGCCTGTGGGAGCTCAGCACGAGCCCGATGCTCTGCAACTCGTGCCACATCATGAAGCCGTACGTGATGGCCTGGAAGACGTCGAAGCACAACGGCGTGACCTGCGTGAAGTGCCACTACCCGCCCGGCTTCCGCGACACGATCTGGGTCAAGTACCAGGCGGTGTCGCAGGTGGTGAAGTGGGCGACGCAGACCTACAGCTCCAAGCCGTTCGCCGAGGTCGAGGACGCCAGCTGCCTGCGCTCCGGCTGCCACGACCGCCGGCTGCTGCAGGGCAAGGTGACGTTCAAGCGGGGGATCGTGTTCGATCACAAGCCGCACCTCGAGCAGCCGCGACGCGGCCGGCAGCTGCGCTGCACGAGCTGTCACTCGCAGATCGTCGTCGGCACCCACATCGAGGTGACGGAGAGCACGTGCTTCCTGTGCCACTTCAAGGGCATGAAGAGCGGGCGGGAGCTGACGCCGATCGGCGGCTGCCCCGGCTGCCACCGGCCGCCCAAGGGCGACATCGTGGTGGGCTCGGTGCGGTTCAACCACGAGGACATCGTCAAGCGCGGGGTGACGTGCGACAAGTGCCACCTCAACGTCGTGGAGGGCGAGGGCGAGGCGCCGCGCGAGCGCTGCTTCACCTGCCACAACCAGCCGGAGAAGCTGCAGCACTACACCGACACCGGCTTCGTGCACGACTTCCACGTCGCCGGCCACAACATCGAGTGCA
>DASSLH010000536.1:0-4955 GCA_035689625.1 Candidatus Methylomirabilota bacterium
GAGGGCGCGGGCGAGACGCTGATCGTCGCCGCCAAGCTGGCCGAGCCGTTCGCGCGGCTGGCCGGCCTCGATCCCGCGCGCCGCCGGGCCACGCTGCCCGGCCGCCGGCTGGAGGGCCTCGAGTACCGGCATCCGTGGATCGATCGCACGGGGAAGGTCGCCACCGCGCCATTCGTGGCGATGGACACCGGCACCGGGCTCGTGCACATCGCGCCCGGTCACGGCGAGGAGGACTACGACCTCGGCAAGGCGCTCGGCCTGCGCATCTACAACCCGGTGAACGACGACGGGCGCTTCGTCGCCGAGGTCGAGCACTTCGCCGGCCAGACGGTGTGGGAGGCGAACCCGAAGATCGTCGAGCACCTCGAGCGGGTCGGAGCGCTCGTGGCCGGGGTGACGCTCACCCACACCTATCCCCACTGCTGGCGGTGCAAGAACCCCACGCTGTTCCGCGCCACCGAGCAGTGGTTCATCGCGCTCGACAAGGACGGCCTGCGCCAGCGGGCGCTCGACGCCATCCGGCGCGACGTGCAGTGGATCCCCGGCTGGGGCGAGGAGCGCATCTTCAACATGGTCGCGCACCGTCCCGACTGGACCATCTCGCGCCAGCGCGTGTGGGGCGTGCCGATCGTCGCCTTCTACTGCGAGAGCTGCGACGCCGTGCTGGTGGAGGAGCGGCTGGTCGAGCACGTGGCGCGCATCTTCCGGGAGGGCCACGGCGCCGACGAGTGGTACGCGCGCAGCGCGCGCGAGCTGCTGCCGCCCGGCACCCGCTGCGGCAAGTGCGGCGGCGAGTCCTTCCGCAAGGAGACCGACATCCTCGACGTGTGGTTCGACTCCGGCTGCAGCCACGCGGCCGTGCTGGAGACGCGCCCGGAGCTGCGCTGGCCGGCCGAGCTCTACCTCGAGGGCTCCGACCAGCACCGCGGCTGGTTCCACTCCTCGCTGCTGGAGGCGGTCGGCACGCGCAACGCGCCGCCCTACAAGGCCGTGCTCACGTGCGGCTTCGTCGTGGACGGCGAGGGGCGCAAGATGTCCAAGTCGCTCGGCAACGGCGTGGAGCCCGACGAGCTGCTGCCGAAGTACGGCGCCGAGGTGTTACGGCTGTGGGCCGCCTCCGAGGACTACACGGAGGACATCCGCCTCTCGAGCGAGATCATGGACCGGCTGGCCGATGCCTACCGGCGCATCCGCAACACCTTCCGGTTTCTGCTCGGCAACCTCTACGACTTCGACCCGCGGCGCGACCGCCAGCCCTACGCGCGGCTGGACGAGGTCGACCGGTTCGTGCTGGACCGGCTGGCCCGGCTGATCGATCGTGTGACCCGCGCCTACGAGGAGTACCAGTTCCACACGGTCTTCCACACGGTCCACAACTTCTGTGCGGTGGACCTCTCGGCGCTCTACCTCGACATCATCAAGGACCGGCTCTACACCTCGCGTCCCGACGACCCGCGCCGGCGCGCCGCCCAGACGGCCTGCCACGACGTCTTTCTCGGGCTGGCCCGGCTGATGGCGCCGATCCTCACGTTCACCGCCGAGGAAGCCTGGCGGTACGCCCCGGGCGCGCGCGCCGAGAGCGTGCATCTCGAGCGCTTCCCCCAGGTCCCGCTCGAGTGGCTCGACGACACGCTCAAGGGCGAGTGGGACCGCCTGCTCGAGGTACGCCGCGAGGTGGCCAGGGCGCTGGAGGTGGCGCGCGGGCGCAAGCTCATCGGCAGCGGCCTCGAGGCGGCCGTGCGCATCGCCAGCGCGCCGGAGGACCTGCCCGCGCTGCTCGGCGCCAAGCGCGCGCTGCTGCCGACGCTGTTCATCGTCTCGGCCGTCGAGGTCGGCTCGAGCGCGCCCGGCGCCGTCCGCTACGAGAGCCAGGAGATCCCCGGCCTGGTGATCGACGTGGACCGCGCGCCCGGCGACAAGTGCGGGCGCTGCTGGATGCGCCGGCCCAGCGTCGGGACGAGCGTGGCGCATCCCACCCTCTGCGACCGCTGCCTGAGCGTCGTCGGCGTGTGAGCGCCGTGTTCCTGCTGGCGGGCGCCGTCGTGGTGCTCGATCAGGTGACCAAGGCGGCGGTGCTCGGCCGGCTGCCGCTCGGCGTGCCGATCAGCATCGTGGACGACCTGCTCTCACTCACCCTCGTCATGAATCCCGGCCTCGCCTTCGGCCTGCTCGGCACGGTGCCGCGCGCCTGGCGCTGGGTGGTGGCCGCGCTGTCCCTCGTGGCGCTCGCCGTGCTGGCGCGCGTGGCGCTGCGCGTGCTGCCGGTCGGCGGCTGGACCGGGCGCGTGGCCATCGGCCTCATCTTCGGCGGCGCCGTCGGTAACCTCATCGACCGCGCGCAGTTCGGCGCCGTGGTGGACTTCGTGGACGTACACTGGCGCGGCTGGCACTGGCCGGCCTTCAACGTCGCCGACTCCGCCATCACGATCGGTGTCGCGCTGCTGGCCCTGCGCCTGCTGACCGCGCGCTCGGCGCCCAGCCCCGGATAGCCGCGTTGGACCGGCGCGCGCTGGTGGTGGAGGCCTCCGCGGCCGGCGCCCGCCTCGATCGCTGGCTCGCCGGCCGCCTGCCGGAGCTCTCGCGCGCGCGGCTGCAGGCGCTGATCGCCGGGGGCCGCGTGCACGTGGACGGCGCCTCGCGCAAGCCCTCTCATCGCCTCGCGGGGACCGAGCGTGTCGAGGTCGAGATCCCGCCGCCGCCGGCCGAGCTCCTCGAGCCGGAGCCGATCGCGCTCAGTGTCGTGCACGAGGACGCCGACGTGCTCGTGCTCGACAAGCCGGCCGGCCTCGTGGTGCATCCCGGCGCGGGCCACGCGCGCGGCACGCTGGCCGCCGCCGCCCTCGCCCATGCCCCCGGCATCGCCGGCGTCGGCGGCCCGCGCCGCCCCGGCATCGTGCATCGCCTGGACAAGGACACCTCGGGCCTGCTGGTCATGGCCAAGACGCCGGCCGCCTACGACTCGCTGACCGCGCAGCTGGCCGCCCGCTCGGTGCGTCGCGTCTACCTTGCCGTCGTCCACGGCCGCGTCGCCGCCGACACCGGCGTGGTCGACAAGCCGCTCGGACGCGATCCGCGCGATCGCAAGCGCATGGCCGTGCGGCCGCCGGGGCAGGGGCGGCGCGCGGTGACGCGCTGGCGCGTGCTGCAACGATTCTCGAGCTTCACGCTGCTGCAGGTGCAGCTGGAGACCGGACGCACGCACCAGATCCGCGTGCACATGGCCTCGCTGGGTCACCCTGTCGCGGGCGATGCCATCTATGGCGGCCGGCGGCGCCCGCCGGTGCCGCTCGAGGGCCTGGCGCTGCACGCCACGGCGCTGGCGTTTGCGCACCCGGTTACCCAGCAAAGGATGGAATTCGCTTCAGCGTTGCCGTCCCGGATCGAGCGCTTGCTGGCCCACCTGCGCGATGCCGGGTAGGGGGATATGGCACGGGCCTTGCCACCCCCCTTTGCTAAAATGAGGGGCGCCGCATGGAGCGATTGACCACGGTCATCCTGGCTGCCGGCGAGGGCAAGCGCATGCGCTCCCGGACGCCGAAGGTGCTGCACCAGCTCTGCGGCCGCCCGCTGATCGCCTACCCGCTGCGCCTGGCCCAGACGCTCGCCGATCGCGTCGTCATCGTCGTGGGACCGAGCGCCGACGGCGTGCGCGCGTTGGCCGGCGAGGGCGTGGCGATCGTCGAGCAGCGCGAGCGGCTGGGCACCGGCCACGCCGTCCTGCAGGCCAAGGCCGCCTGCCCGCCCGGCGGCGCGCTGCTGGTGCTGGCCGGCGACATGCCGTTGCTGGCGCTCGCTACGCTCGAGCGCCTCGTCGAGCATCATCGCGCCAGCGGCGCGGCGGCGACCGTGCTGACCGCCGTCGTCGAGCGCCCGCACGGCTACGGCCGCGTGCTGCGCCAGGGCGGCAAGGTCAAGCGCATCGTCGAGGAGCGCGACGCGACCGACGACCAGAAGAAGGTCACCGAGATCAACACGAGCGTCTACTGCTTCGACGCGCGCCGGCTGTGGTCGGCGCTGGGCGAGGTCAAGCCCGACAACGACCAGGGCGAGCTGTACCTCACGGACGTCATCGGCGTGCTCGCGCGGGCCGGCGCCCGCGTGGAGGCCGTCGCCGTCGGCGAGGCGGTGGAGGCGCTGGGCGTCAATGATCGCAAGCAGCTGGCCGGGCTGGCCGCGATCCAGCGCCACCGGATCCTGGACCGGCTCATGGCGGCGGGCGTCAGCGTGCTCGATCCGGCCAGCGCCTACGTGGACGACACGGTGAGCGTCGGCGCCGATACCGTTCTGCAGCCGAACGTCGTCCTCGAGGGCGCCACGACCATCGGCAGCGAGTGCGTCATCGGAAGCGGCTCCCACGTCAGCGACAGCCGGCTGGCCGACCGCGTGACGCTCAAGCCGTACAGCGTCATCGAGAGCTCGGTGATCGAGGAGGACGCGACACTCGGCCCCTTCTGTCACCTGCGACCCGGTTGCGTCATCGGCGCGGGCGCCGAGATCGGCAACTATGCCGAGCTCAAGAAGTCGCGCGTCGGCCGCCGGACGAAGATGCATCACGTCTCCTATCTCGGCGACGCCACGGTCGGCGACGGCGTCAACATCGGCGCCGGCATGATCACGGCCAACTACGATGGCTTCAAGAAGTCGCCGACGGTCATCGAAGACGGGGCCTTCGTCGGCACGAACTCGAGCGTGGTGGCACCGATCACGATCGGCGCTGGTGCCTACGTCGCCGCCGGCTCCGTGATCACCAAGGACGTTCCGGCCGAAGCGCTGGCCGTCGAGCGCAGCCAGCAGGTGCTCAAGGACGGCTGGGCCGCGCGCAAGCGCGCGATGCACGCGAAGAAGAAGGAAGGCTAGGCCATGTGCGGGATCGTGGGCTACGTGGGGGGCAGGAGCGCGGTGGGCATAATCGTGGAGGGGCTCAAGCGGCTGGAGTATCGCGGCTACGACTCCGC
>DASSLH010000537.1:0-6738 GCA_035689625.1 Candidatus Methylomirabilota bacterium
GCTATTGGCAGGGACTCTGAGCGCGGAGGGCTGGCGGCGGAACGTCTGGGCCCTCACGCTCATCGTCTTCATCGCCTACGTCGGCTTCCAGTTCAACTCGCCCTTCCTGCCGCTGTTCGTGCACGAGCTGGGCGTGCAGGATCCCCGCAGCGTCGCGCTGTGGTCCGGCGTGCTCTCGGCGGTCACGCCGGCGGTGTCGGGGCTGCTCGGCCCCTGGTTCGGCCGGCTGGCCGACCGCTTCGGCCGCAAGGTCATGCTCATCCGCTCGCTGGGCGCGTTCGTGGTCATCATCGCCGTGATGGGCCTGGTGACCTCGGTCGAGCAGCTGTTCGTCGCGCGCTTCGTGCAGGGCCTGTTCGCCGGCTTCACGCCCATGGCGATGGCGCTGGCCAGCGTGTCGGCGCCGCGCGACAAGGTGCCGGCGGCGATCGGCATGGTGCAGTCCGCCCAGCTGCTGAGCGTCGCCGTCGGCCCGGCCGCCGGCGGCTACGTCGCCTCGCACTTCGGCATCCGCTCGGCGTTCTTCGTCACCGCCGGCATGTGCGCGATCGCGCTGATCGTGCTGATCGTGCTGTTCGAGGAGGTGCCGGCCGACGCGCCGGCCGCCAGCCGCGCGGCCGTGCCGCGCCTGCCGCTGGCCCAGGTCTTCCGCTATCCCCACTTCCCGGTCGTCATGACGATGCTGCTGATCGCGCAGTTCCTCGACCGCGGCCTGGCCCTGCTGATCCCGCTGGAAGTCGCGCGGCTGACGTCGGTGGACGCGATCGCCGTCACCTCGGGCGTGATCATCTCCTCGGCGGCGATCACGGCGACGATCTCGGCCAACATCGCTGCGCGCCTGTCGCGCGACGTGCCGGCCGCCCAGCTCCTGATGGTCGGGCTGCTGGCCGGCGGACCGCTGTGCGCCGCGATGGCGCTGTCGCACAGCTGGCCGGTGCTGCTGGCGCTGCGCGCGGTGCTCGGCTTCTGCATCGGCGGCAGCCTCACGCTGGCCTACGCGCTGGGCGCGCAGATCGTGCCGAGCGACAACCGCGGCGCCGCCTTCGGCTGGCTGGCGCTGGGCGTGCAGGTCGGCACCGCCGCCAGCCCGCTGGTGACCGGCGCGCTGGCCGCCGCCAGCCTGTCGGGAACGTTCGTCTTCGACGGCGCGCTGACGTGGGCGGCGGCGGGGCTGCTGGCGTTCGGCGGCCGCGGCCTGCGCCGCCCGCTCGCCCGCGCCGAGGCCTGACCCGGAGGACACGACGATGAAGCTGGGGATCTACCTCAATGCACAGCACCCGGGCGGCGACGATCCGCGGCAGCGCTTCTCCGAGACGCTCGAGCAGGCGCGACTGATCCGCAGCCTCGGCTTCGACTCGATCTGGGGCGGCGAGCATCACGCCACGCCGGGCTTCCACTACTTCCCGCTGCTGCCAATGCTGCAGCGACTCGCGGCCGAGGTCGACGGCCTCGCCATCGGCACCAACCTCGTGCTGCTGCCGCTGCACAACCCGGTCGAGCTGGCGGAGATCGGCGCGTTCCTCGACGTCCTCACCGGCGGCCGCTTCCTGCTCGGCGTCGGGCTCGGCTATCGGACCGAGGAGTTCGCGATCTTCGGCGTCCCGATGGCCGAGCGCGTGAGCCGGCTGGCCGAGGGCGTCGAGATCATCCGCCGGCTGTGGACCGAGGACCACGTCAGCCATCGCGGCCGCCACTTCTCGCTCGAGGACGTCACGATCCGGCCGCGGCCCGTGCAGCGGCCGCGGCCGCCGATCCTGGTAGGCTCGCAGGTCGCGGCCGGCATCGCGCGCGCCGCGCGCATCGCCGACGGCTGGCTGGTGGTCCCGATCCCCACGGTGGACGAGTTCGCCGTCCAGGCGGCGGCGTTCGCGCGCGAGCGGAGCGCGGCCGGTCTGCCGCCGAGCCTGCACGTCTGCCGCCTGCTGGAGGTCGTCTGCGCGGCGGACGAGGACACGGCGGTGCGCCGCGCGGCGCCGTTCCTGCTCGACAAGTACTCCGCCTACCTGAAGTGGGGAATCCCGGGGATCACGCTGGACGCGCACGCGACGCCCGAGGCGCAGTTCCGCCGGCTGGCCGCCAACCGGTTCTGCGTCGGCTCGCCGGAGCAGGTCACCGAGGCGCTACTCGCCCAGCACCGCGCCGGCGTCACGCACGCCACGATGCGCGTGAGCTGGCCGGGCATGCGCCAGCGCGACGTCCTCGAGGGCCTCGAGCTGCTCGGCCGCAAGGTCCTGCCCGAGGTGCGGCGCCGCGCGGGGGCGGCATGAGGCGCGCGGCGCTCGCGCTGGCGCTCGCCGTCGTCCTCGGCGGCTGCGCGGCAGAGCCGGTGCTGATCCCGCCGGCCGGCGACGTTCCCGACCTGCGCGGCACCTGGACGGGCACCTGGGGCGGCGCCCCGCTCACGCTCGTCGTGACCGAGCAGGGCGGCACGACGCGGGACAGCAGCGTGCGGCTCGGGCCGTGGCCGGTGAGCGGCGCCGAGTTCCCGACGCTCGGCGGCGTGCTCACCTACCAGGTCCTCGGCCGCCCGGTGTCCGCGAACGCGCGCGGACGCTTCGGCGACCTGAACACCTGGCCGTCGGGCTATGGCCTGGCGCTCGTCATCGACGCGCTGACGCCGGACGGCGAGCACCTGGTGCTGACGGAGGTGACGGCGGATCGTCTGAGCGGCGTGGGCACGTCGATCCCGCGCTGGGGACCTCAGGGACCGGTCGAGCTGCGCATCAACCCGGCGAGGTGATCGAGGACGGGGAGCACGGCATCGGGCGTGGCCGGGTCGAGACCGAACACGAGCCGCGCCACGCCGGCGTCACGATAGCGCTTGATGAGCTCGGCGTCCTGCGGCACGCCGAAGATCGTGATCGGCAGCGTCGCCGGATCGCGCCCCGCCTCGACGACCATCGTGCGGAACTCCGGCAGCAGCCCCAGCACGTCGCCGTAGGCCGGCCGGCGCGCGTGGGGCACCCAGCCGTCGCCGTAGGCGATCGCGCGGCGGGCGCCGTGCGGGAACGCGCCGCCGACGATCACCGGCGGGTGCGGCTTCTGCACCGGCTTGGGCCACGTCATCATCGGCGGGAACGTCACGAACGTGCCCTCGTAGTGCGGCTTGCTCTGCGTCCAGATCGCCTTCATCGCCTCCACGCGCTCGCGCATCACCGTGAAGCGGGCGGCGAAGTCGGTGCCGTGATCGGCCATCTCCTCGGCGTTCCAGCCGGCGCCGATGCCGAACAGGAAGCGGCCACCCGAGACCTGGTCGAGGCTGGCCACCGCCTTGGCCGTCTGGATCGGATCGCGCTGCACGACCAGGCAGATGCCGGTGGCGACGCGCAGCCGCTGCGTGGCGGCCGCCGCGGCGGCCAGCGTGACGAACGGGTCCATCACGTCGTAGTACTTCTTGGGCAGGTCGCCGCCCTGCGGGAACGGCGAGCGGCGCGAGAGCGGGATGTGCGAGTGCTCGGGCGCCCACAGCGACTCGAAGCCGCGCTCCTCGAGCGCGCGCCCGAGCGCGACCGGACCGATGGAGTAGTCGGTGAAGAAGATCGTGGCGCCGAAGTCCATGGCCCGCGATCTTACGCCCAAACGCGCTAGGCCGGGCGGCGGGCGGCCTCGCGGTAGCGGCGGGCCCAGCAGGCCGGATGCAGCAGGTCGTTGCCGTCCCGCCGGATCGGCGTGCGCGGCGCCACCTCTCGCAGGCAGACCGGGCACAGTACCTTCGGACAGCTGGCGTGCTCGACGCGGCCGTCGCGCCGGAAGACGACGTTCTCGCCGACGGCGACGGAGAGACGGCAGTTCACGCAACGCGGCAACTCGTTCGCCAGGGTGCTCATGGCCCCGACGGTACCCAGCGGACCGTCCGGCGCCAATCGGGCGGGCCCCGGGCCGAGCGGGAAAGATTCCCCGGGCCCGCATCGGGAAATCCCTGAGACGCCGATTGACAAGTCCGCGGCCGCCGCCGACACTGGGCCCCGCTTCGCCACGTCTCGCCGGGAGGACCGTCGATGGATCACCGCCTGCGGCGCCTGGGGGCGCTCGCCGTGCTGCTGCTGATCGCCGCGCTGCCGGCCGGCGGCGCCGCCCAGGGCAAGCCCTTGCGTCCGTACACGCTGATCCTCGACTTCGTGCCGACCGGCGAGTACGTCCCCCACTACACCGCGCTCGAGAAGGGCTGGTACCGCGACGAGGGGCTGGACGTGAAGATCCTGCGCGGCCAGGGCTCGGCGGACACGGTCAAGCGCATCGCCGCCGGCCAGGGCGAGGTCGGCATCGCCGACATCTCGGCGCTGATCGCGGCCCGCGCCAACACCGACGTGAAGGTCAAGGCCATCGCGCTCTGGTATCGTCGGCCCCCGCACGGCGTCTTCGTGCGCGCCGACTCGCCGATCAAGACGCCGAAGGAGCTGGAGGGCAAGAAGCTGGCGATCTCGCCCGGCAACAGCCACCAGATCCTGTGGCCGGTGTTCGAGAAGCTGTCCGGCCTCAAGCCCAACTCGGTCACGTGGGTGACGATGGACGCGGCCTCGATGCCGCCGGCGCTGATCAACGCCACCGTGGACGCGGTGCCGTTCTTCGTCGTCCACGAGGCGCGCATCCGCAAGATCGCCCGGCAGCAGAACGCCGACATCCGCGTGCTCTCGGCCTGGGCCGACCTCGGGTTCGACCTGTCCTCCACCTCGCTCGTCGCCCGCGAGGACACGATCACCAAGGACCCCGAGGGCCTGAAGGCCTTCCTGCGCGCCACGCTCAGGGGCGCCGACTACGCGTTCCGGCAGAAGCACTTCGACGAGGGCGTGGGCTACGTGGTCAAGCACCACCCCGAGGTCGATCCCGAGGGCGCGCTGGGCGCCGCCCAGGTGGCCGCCCGCTTCGTCTACGCGGAGGAAGTCATCAGCGGCAAGGTCGCCGTCGGCCAGTTCGAGCCCGGGCGGCTGGAGAAGACGCGCGACACCTACACGCAGTACCTCGAGCTCAAGCGCAAGGTGCCGCTCGAGGAGCTGTACACGAACGCGCTGCTGCCGGGGAAGTGATCCGGCTCGACCACGTCGACAAGACCTACCGCACGCGGCACGGTGAGCGCGTGCACGCGCTGGCGGACGTCAGCTTCGACGTCGGCGAGAACGAGTTCGTCACGCTCGTCGGCCCCAGCGGCTGCGGCAAGAGCACGCTGCTCAAGCTGGTGGCCGGGCTGACGCCGGTCACGGGCGGCGCCGTCACCGTGCGGGGGGCGGTCGTCAGCGGCCCCTTTCCCGACGTCGGCTTCGTGTTCCAGCACCCGGTGCTGCTGCCGTGGCGCTCGGTGCTCGACAACGTCCTGTTCTCCGTCGAGATGCTGGGCCTCGACCCGCGCCAGTACCGCAAGCAGGCGGGCGACCTGCTGGAGCTGACCGGCCTCGGCGGCTTCGAGACGAAGTACCCGCGCGAGCTGTCCGGCGGCATGCAGCAGCGGGTCGCGATCTGCCGCGCGCTGCTGCCCGACCCGAGCCTGCTGCTGATGGACGAGCCGTTCGGCGCCCTCGACGCCCTCACCCGCGAGGAGATGAGCCTCGAGCTGCTGCGCATCTGGGACGAGCGGCGCAAGACGATCCTGTTCGTCACCCACAGCATCCCGGAGGCGATCCTGCTGGCCGACCGCGTGGTCGTCATGACGGCGCGGCCGGGCCGGCTGGCCCGGGTGCTGACGGTGGACCTGCCCCGGCCACGCACGATGGCCCAGGAGTTCGAGCCGCGCTTCAAGCAGGCCAGCGACGAAATCCGCCGCCTCATCTTCGCGGCGCGCCGGGAGCGGCCGTGATCGCCCGGCTCGGACGGCGCGCGGCCGGCGAGCTGGCGGTGCCGACGCTCACGCTGGTCGGCGCGCTGGTGGTGTGGGAAGCGGCCACCCGCGCGTTCCACGTGCCGAGCTTCATCATGCCGACGCCCTCGAGGATCCTGGCCGAGGGGTGGACGTGGCGCTACCACTTCCTGACCCACACCTGGGTGACGCTCTACGAGACGCTGGGCGGCTTCGCGCTCTCGATGCTGGTCGGCGTGCCGCTGGCGGTGGCGATCGTCTACTCGTCGGCGCTCCGCAGCGCGCTCTACCCGCTGATCGTGCTGGCCCAGTCGGTGCCCAAGATCGCCATCGCGCCGGTGCTGCTGCTGGTCATCGGCCACGGCGAGTTCCCGAAGATCGTGGTGGCCTTCCTCGTCGCCTTCTTCCCGGTCGTCGTGGACACCGCCACCGGGCTGGCCGCCACGCCGCCCGAGCTGCTGGATCTCAGCCGCTCGTACCGGGCCAGCGCGCTCACGACCTTCCTGAAGGTGCGGCTGCCGATGGCGCTGCCGTTCGTGTTCGCCGGCGCCAAGGTCGCCATCACGCTGTCGGTCATCGGCGCCGTGGTCGGCGAGTTCGTCGGCTCCGACGAGGGGCTCGGCTACGTGATCCTGTCGGCGACGTCATACTGGAAGACGGAGCTGGCCTTCAGCTCGATGATCCTGCTCTCCCTCATGGCCATCGTGCTGTTCGGCGCCGTGTCGCTGGTCGAGCGCCTGACCTGCCCGTGGCTGGCGCCGGCCGGCGAGGAGTGAGCGTGGGCGCCCGCACGGGGCGCGAATATCTGCAGGGCCTGCGCGAGCAGCCGCGCGAGGTGTGGCTGGGCGGCGAGCGCGTCAAGGACGTCACCGCGCACCCGGCGCTGCGCCACGGCGCCGAGGCCATCGCCTCGCTCTACGACCTGCAGCACGACCCCGCGCTGCGCGAGG
>DASSLH010000538.1:0-13284 GCA_035689625.1 Candidatus Methylomirabilota bacterium
CTCAACCGGCTGACCGAGGAGTTCCTGGGCCTCGCGCGCGACGTGCCGATCGAGCGTGCGCCGGTCGAGCTGTCCGCCCTCGTGCGCGGGATCGCCGACGAAGCGCGCGTGACGCACGCCAACCTCGAGGTCTCGGCGGCCGAGCCGATCGAGATCGCGGCCGACGCCGGCAAGCTCCGCCAGGCGATCTTGAACCTCGTGCTCAACGCGGCACAGGTCGGAGGCGACGCGGTCACGGTGCGGCTCGAGCTCGCGCGGGCCGGCGAGCGCGCGCGCGTCACGATCGCCGACGACGGCCCCGGCGTGCCGGCCGAGCTCGCGGCGACGCTGTTCGAACCGTTCGTCAGCGCTCGCCCCGGCGGCAGCGGGCTCGGGCTCGCGGTCGCGCGGCGCATCGCAGAACGCCACGGCGGATCGCTCGCGCTCGAATCGCCGCCCGGCGCACCGGGCGCACGGTTCTCGATCTATCTTCCACTGCGAGGTAGCACATGACACGGATCCTGGTCGTCGATGACGAGCCCAAGCTGGGGCGGCTTATCGTCGAGATGCTCGAGGGTGCCGGCCACGAGGTCGCGCGGGCGAGCGGTGGCCGCGAGGCGCTCCAGCGCGTCGCCGCCGGCGAGCTCGACGTGGTGCTCACCGACCTGCGCATGCCCGACATCGACGGCATGATGGTGTTGCGCGAGACGCGCCGGCTATCACCGCACACCGACGTCGTGATCATGACCGCATACGCGACCGCGCAGAACGCGGTCGAGGCGATGAAGGAGGGCGCGGTCGATTATCTTCAAAAGCCGTTCACGCCGGACGAGCTGCGGCTGGCCGTCCACAAGGCGCTGGCGCGCCAGGAGCTGCTGCACGAGAACCAGGCGCTGCGCGAGCGGCTCGGCAGCCGCCCGGACCGCCCCCAGCTGATCGGCGACAGCGAGCCCATGCAGCAGGTGCACCGGCTCATCGAGCGGGTGGCGCCGACCGATTCCACCGTCCTCGTGGTCGGCGAGACCGGCACCGGCAAGGAGCTGGTGGCGCGCGAGGTCCACGCGCGCAGCCCGCGGGCGGCCCAGCCGCTCATCAGCGTGGACTGCGCGGCCATCCCGGCCGAGCTGCTGGAGAGCGAGTTCTTCGGCCACGAGAAGGGCGCGTTCACCGGCGCCATCCGCCGCCGCAAGGGTTCCTTCGAGCTCGCCCACGGCGGCACGCTGTTCCTCGACGAGATCGGCAACATGAGCCTGGACCTGCAGGGCAAGCTGCTGCGCGCGCTGCAGGAGCGCGAGATCCAGCCGATCGGCAGCGAGCGCAAGATCGCCGTGGACGTGCGCGTCGTCGCCGCCACCAACCGCGACCTGCGGGCGGCCGCCCGCAAGGGCGCCTTTCGCGAGGATCTCTACTACCGGCTCAACGTCGTGCCCATCGCGCTGCCGCCGCTGCGCGAGCGCGCCGACGACATCCCGCGGCTCGTGCGCCACTTCCTGGACAAGCACGCCGGCCGGCTCAACGCGCGCATCGAGACCGTGGACGCCGACGCCATGCTGGCGCTGCGCGCCTACCCGTGGCCGGGCAACGTGCGCGAGCTCGAGAGCACGATCGAGCGGGCGATGACGCTGGCCGACTCGCCCGTGCTCGGCGCCGAGCTGTTCGGTCACCTCGTGGCCGAGACGCGCGAGATGGCCCGCCGCGCCGCCAGCCGCACGACGCGCGAGACCGAGACCGGCATGCCGCCGCTGGACCAGGTCGAGCGCGACTACATCATGGAGGTCCTGCACGCGACGCGCTGGAACCGCAAGGAGGCCTCGCGCATCCTCGGCATCAGCACCGTGACGCTGTGGCGGAAGATCAACGGCCACGGCGCCGAGGACTCCAAAGCGTAACGTCGCGTTTCATTGTGAAAGGCGCGGCGCAACGTCGCGCCGTCGCAGCCCTTCCCCTTCGCGCCGGTCATTCGTGAAACGCCGTCCGCCGGGCGCGCGCGCCGCAAGTGCGCGTGGGAATAGCGCCCGGCGCTCCGGCGCGCACGTTGCTGGTGTCCGCGGTCCATGGAAGACAGCGCTTCGGCACGCGGCGGGCCCGCACGATCGCTCATGGTGGCGGAGTCCCGCACGGAGTTCCGGCGCTCGATCGCCGAGTACTTCACCGCGCGCGGCTGGCAGGTGACCGTCGCCGGCGACGGCGTGGCCGCGCTGGCCCAGGCGGTCACGCACCCGGTGGACGTCGTGATCGTCGCGGCCGGCCTGCCCGGCCTGGACGGCTGGGGCTACGAGACGGCGGCGCTGCTCAAGCGGCTGTCGCCGCGGGCCCAGGTCATCCTGACGACCGATGCCGACGAAGACCTGCAGCCGCGCGAGAACGAGCACCTCGAGCGCTTCCGCTGCTTCCCCAAGCCGCTCAACCTCGAGTCGATCGCCCGGGCGATCGAGGACCCCAACGCGGAGGATGCGCGATGAGGATGAGCCCGACGCTCGGCGGAATGCTCGCCGGTCTGTTGCTGTGCGCGGCGGCCGACGCCCAGTCGCCGTCCCCGGCGCCGACGCCGGATCTCGAGGCCGGCCGCGCCGTGTTCGCGGCCAAGCAGTGCGGCCGCTGCCACCAGGCGCGCGGCGCCGTGGGCGTGGGGCCCGCGCTGGAAGACCTGCGGCGGCCGCAGGGCGAGATGGAGCTGGCCGGCCGGCTGTGGAACCACGTGCCGGCGATGGCGGCCGCGCTCGGCCAGAACGGCCTGAAGTGGCCGGAGATCAGCGCGACCGAGATGGCGGCGCTGATGACGTACCTGTCGGCGGATTCGCGGCGCGACCCGGCGCCCAATCCCTCGCAGGGCCAGGTCACGCTGATTCGCAAGGGCTGTCTGAAGTGCCACAGCCTGGCCGGGGAGGGCGGGCGCGTGCAGCCCGACCTCGCCGCCCGCCGCACCGACTATCAATCGGCGCCCACCTGGGCGGCCGCGATGTGGACGCACACCCCGCGCATGGCGCAGATGGCGCGCGAGCAGGGCGTGCCGTACCCGCGCTTTTCCGGCAGCGAGATGACGAACCTCGTGGGCTACCTGCGCACCACCGCCCGGCGCTGACGGCCCGACAAGGAGAACACGCGTGAGAATTCCCGAACAGGTCAAGCGGCTGGGACTGCTGACGGTGATCCTCGTCAGCGTCGTCCTCGTCGGACGCTTCGTGCTCATTCCCCGCGCGCTCGTCGCCAAGGAGCTGCACCGCGAAGCGGCGGTGCAGCGCGAGGCGGCGCGGCCGGTGAAGCTGGCCGGCTCCGCGCTCTGCCAGGAGTGCCACGACGACGTGGCCACCAAGAAGCGCGCCGGCTTCCACAAGGGGCTGTCGTGCGAGGGCTGTCACGGCCCCGCCGCCCAGCACACCGAGGACCCGTCGGCGGTCAAGCCGCCGGCGCCGCGCGACCGCAAGTTCTGTCCCGTCTGCCACGCCTACGACGCGTCGCGGCCCACGGGCTTCCCCCAGATCAACCCGACGTCGCACAACCCGCTCAAGCCGTGCATCAGCTGCCACAACCCGCACGATCCGGTTCCACCGAACGTGCCCAGGGAGTGCTCGGCGTGCCACGGCCAGATCGAGCACACGAAGGCGGTGTCGAGCCACGCGCTGCTCGCCTGCACCACCTGCCACAAGGTGCCGGAGCAGCACCGGAAGACGCCGCACACGGCGGCGCCGACGAAGCCCGAGACGCGCGAGTTCTGCATCGGCTGTCACGGGCAGGCCAGCACGCGCAAGGAGGCGCCGAAGATCGAGGCCGCCCACGGCGGCAGCTATCTGTGCTGGCAGTGCCACTACCCGCACCTGCCGGAGGGGCGGTCATGAACAAGCGCGACTTCCTCAAGGGCATGATCCTGTTCTTCCCGGCCGGCGGGCTGCTCGAGCTGGCGCGAGAGGCGCACGCCACGGAGGGGCCCGCCGCGGCCGCGCCGGCGGCCTCGGCGCCAGCGGCGCCGGCGACCAACGGCAAGGCCAGCGGCATCGGCAAGGCCTACGACGCGGGCAGCCACTTCTACGGGATGGGCATCGAGGTGGACAAGTGCATCGGCTGCAGCCGGTGCGTCGAGGCGTGCAAGGCCGAGAACAACGTGCCCGCCGAGCCGTTCTACTTCCGCACGTGGGTCGAGCGCTACTCCATCAAGAAGGACGGCGAGGCCGTCGTGGAGTGCATCAACGTCCGCGGCAAGCACGCCGGCGACCGGGTGGAGGACGAGCCCGACGTGCTGCGCACGTTCTTCGTGCCCAAGCTCTGCAACCACTGCGCGAACCCGCCCTGCGTGCAGGTCTGCCCGGTCGGCGCGACGTTCGCGACCAAGGACGGCGTCGTCCTCGTGGACGGGACCCGCTGCGTGGGCTGCCGGTACTGCATCCAGGCCTGTCCGTACGGCGCCCGCTACCTCAACCCGGCCACCCGGACGGCCGACAAGTGCACGTTCTGCTACCACCGCCTGGTCAAGGGCCTCAACCCGGCCTGCGTGGAGGTGTGCCCGACCCAGGCGCGGATCTTCGGTGACCTCAAGAGCAAGGCGAGCCGCCTCGTGCGCTTCGCCCGCATGAACAAGATCCACGTGCTGAAGCCCGCGCTCAACACCGAGCCCAAGGTCTACTACGCCCAGCTCGACGGAGAGGTGCGATGAGTCCCGACACGATCGCGGGGATGTACGAGCTGCTGGACCAGGTCACCGGGTACATCTACCCCAACGAGATCGAGATCCACTGGTCGATCCTGATCGTCGTCTACCCGTACGTCACCGGCCTGGTGGCCGGCGCCTTCATCCTGGCCTCCCTGGTGAAGGTCTTCAGCGTCGAGGCGGTGCGGCCGACCTACCGGCTGGCCCTGCTGACCGCGCTGTCCTTCCTGCTGGTGGCGCCGCTGCCGCTGCTGCTGCACCTGGGCCGGCCCGAGCGCTTCTACGAGATCCTGTTGACGCCCAACCCCACCTCGGCGATGGCGATGTTCGGCTTCGTCTACGCCTGGTACCTCATGGGCGTGCTGCTGCTGGAGATCTGGTTCGAGTACCGGCGCGACCTCGTCGTGCTGGCCCGCCAGCACGACGGGCGCTGGATGCGTCTCGTGCACCGGGTGCTCTCGCTGTGGTCCAGCGACATCAGCGAGGCCGCCATCCGCTTCGACAAGCGGGCCATCAAGGCCATCACGCTGATCGGCATTCCGTCCGCGTTCCTGCTGCACGGCTACGTCGGCTTCATCTTCGGCTCGGTGAAGGCCAACCCCTGGTGGGGCAGCGTGCTGATGCCGATCGTCTTCCTGATGTCGGCGATCGTCTCTGGCATCGCGCTGGTGATCTTCCTGTACATGGTCATCACCGCGCTGCGCCGGCAGCCGATCGACATGCCCTGCGTGGACACGATCACGTCGTACCTGTTCTACGCGGTGATCGTGGACTTCTCGCTGGAGGCGCTGGACTTCATCCACCGCCTCTACCAGAGCGAGGAGTCGGTGAAGATCCTGGCCCGGCTCATCAGCAACAAGCTGTTCATGAGCCTGTTCGTGCTGCAGATCCTGCTCGGGATGTTCATCCCGCTCGGCATCCTGATCGTGGCCAAGTCGGGCAAGTTCAACGAGGACCTGCGCAAGCTGATGTACTTCACCGCCGTGATCCTCATCCAGCTGGGCATCTTCTCTACGCGCTGGAACGTCGTGATCGGCGGCCAGCTCTTCTCCAAGAGCTTCCGCGGGCTGATGACCTACAAGATGGAGGTCATGGGCATCGAGGGCCTGCTGACCGCGCTCGTCCTGCTCGCGCTGCCCTTCGCGATTCTCTTCGTGCTGGTGCGGGTGCTGCCGACCACGCGGCTGGAGGAGCAGGCGCCCCGGGCGCTGCCGCACGCCGCCGGCGACTGAGCGGAGGACGCGACGCCGCCGGCCTCACCGGCGGCGCCGCACTCAGGCGGGGCCCGGCTCGAACAGCTCGAGCGGGTTGCCGTCGGGGTCCTCCAGCTGGATCTGCCGGCCGCCCGGGCCGACCTCCATCTTGTTCCGGAACCGCAGCCCGCCCTTCTGCAGGACGTCGATCCGCGCTGGGAGATCCTTGACGCGCAGGACGATCCGGTTCCAGCCCCCCGGCTCCTGGCGGCGCCCGTCGGGGAGCGGCCGCGAGCCCGAGGCGCCGGGGCCGCTCAGCAGGATGCGCAGCGGGCCGAGCGAGACGCTGGCGAAGGCCGGCAGCTGCTGGTGCTCGAGCGTGAACCCGAGCTGGCCGGTATAGAACGCGACGGAGCGTGCGACATCCGTCACCTGGTAGCGCACGCCGTGGAACGCTTCGATCACACCCATGGGCGATCACCTCCGCGTCGCACGACGGCTGCACGCCGGATGCCAGGGGCAGCCGCCTGCGGGCGAGCGTAACACTTACCCGCTCGCCGACGTGTGAGACACTGCGCGAAGCCATGCCGGCGCGAACACTGGACGGCGTTCTCGACCACCACGCGCGGACGCGCCCGCACGCCGAGGCGGTCGTCTTCCGCGACCGGCGCCTCGGCTACGCCGAGCTGCAGGCGCGCGTGGACGACGTCGCCCGGGCGCTCCTGGTGCTCGGCGTCCGCGGCGGCGACCGCGTCGCCGTGCTGCTGCCCAACCGCCCCGAGTGGCTGATCGCCTCGCTGGCGATCGGCAAGGTGGGCGCGGTGACCGTCGGCGTCAGCACGTTCTCCTCGGCGCCGGAGCTGACGTGGCTGCTGGAGCACTGCCGTCCCGCCGCGCTCGTCACCGTCGAGTCGTTCCGGGGACGGCCGTATCTCGAGTGGCTCCACGTCCTCTGTCCAGAGCTGGCGCGCGCGGCGCCCGGCGCGCTGCGCAGCGAGCGCCTGCCGGAGCTGCGCGCCGTGATCGCGGTGGACGAGCGCCGCCACGCCGGCGTCCATCGCTTCGACGACCTCGGCGCCGTCGGCGCGGCGGTGAGCGCCGGAACCCTGGCCGCGGCCCAGGCCGCCGTCGCACCGGCCGATCCGTGCTACATCCTCTACACGTCGGGCTCCACGGCGACGCCCAAGGGCGTCGTCCTGGCCCACGGCGGCGTGGTGGACAACGCCTTCAACATCGGCGAGCGGCAGCACCTCACCGCCGCCGACCGCCTCTGGCTGGCGGTGCCGCTGTTCTGGTCGTTCGGCGCCGCCAACGCGCTGCCGGCGATCCTCACCCATGGCGGCACGGTGGTGCTGCAGGAGAGCTTCGAGCCGGGCGAGGCGCTGGCGCTGCTCGAGTCCGAGCGCTGCAGCGTGTACTACGGCATGGTGCACATGGCGCGCGCGATGCTCGAGCATCCCGACCGCCCGCGCCGACGGCTGGCGTCGATGCGCACCGGCCTCACGATCGGGTTGCCGGAAGATGTGCAGCTGACCATCGACGCCGCCGGCGCCCGCCAGCTGTGCAACGTCTATGGCCTGACCGAGACCTACGGCAACTGCGCGGTGACCGATGCCGCCGATCCGCTGCCGCTGCGGCTGCAGACGCAGGGCCTGCCGCTGCCCGGCATGCACATCCGCGTCGTGGATCCCGAGAGCGGGCGGACGCTGCCGCCCGGCCAGGTCGGCGAGCTCCGCGTCAAGGGCCACGTCACCCCGGGGTACTACGCGAGCCCCGAGCAGACGCGGGCGGCCTTCGACGCCGACGGGTACTTCGTCACTGGCGACCTCGGGCTCGTCGGCGAGGACGGGCGCGTGCGCTTCCGCGGCCGGCTCAAGGAGATGATCAAGACCGGCGGGATCAACGTGGCGCCGCTCGAGGTCGAGGCCGTGCTCGCCACCCACGAGGCGGTCAAGCAGGCCTACGTCGTCGGCGTGCCGGATCGCGACCGCGGTGAGCTCGTGGTGGCGGCGGTCGAGCTGCGCGAGGGCGCCACCGCGACGACGGAGACGCTGACGGCGTTCTGCCGGGAGCGGATCGCCGCCTACAAGGTGCCGGTGCGCTTCGTGTTCCGCAAGGCCGACGAGTTTCCGCGCACGCCGACCGGCAAGGTGCAGAAGCCCCGGCTGCGGGAGGAGCTGGGGCTTCGGCTCCGCTAGTCCCGGTAGTCCGGCGGGCGCTTGGCGCGGAAGGCGGCGACGCCTTCCTGGAAATGGCGGCTGGCACGGACCCGGTCGCCGAGCGCCTGGTCCATCGCCTCGCGGGCGCGGGCGTGGATGGCGATCGTCGTGCTGATCTGCTCCTTGACGGCCTGCACGGCCACCGGGCTGTTGGCGGCGATGGTCTCCGCCGTGCGCAGCGCCCACGGCATCAGCTCGGCGGCCGGCACCACGCGGTTGACGAGGCCGATCCGCGCCGCCTCGACGGCGTCGATCAGCTGCGCCGTGAGCAGCAGCTCCATCGCGTGCACGTAGCCGATCTGCTGGATCAGCTTGATGCTGGCGCCGCCGAACGGATAGATCGACCAGCGCACCTCCGGCAGCCCGAAGCGCGCGTGCGGCGCGGCCGCGCGCACGTCGGTGGCCAGCAGCAGCTCCACCCCGCCGCCGGCGCAGTCGCCGTTGACGGCGGCCACGATCGGCTTGGTGTACGGCGTCAGCTTCAGCAGCGACCGGTTGACGACGTCGGCGACCTCGGGCGAGGCCGACAGGTCGCCGCCGATGTCGGCGCCGGCGGTGAACGCGCGGTCGCCGGCGCCGGTCAGCACGATGCAGCGGCAGGCCGGCGCCTGCTCCAGCGTGTCCCAGAGCCGGGCGAGCTCGGCCATCATCGCCCGCGAGAGCGCGTTGCGGCGCGGCTGGTTGTCGATCGTCACGACGACGACGTGCGGCCCGTGCGCGAGCGTGCGCAGCTCCATCGCTAGCGCCCGGGCGCCGCCGGCACGACGACGACCTTGCCGTAGGCCTTGCGCTCGGTCAGCAGGCGGATCGCCGCGACCGTGTCCGGCAGCGCCAGGCGATGCGTCACGCGCGGCCGCAGCCGGCCCTCGCGGTACCAGGTCAGCAGCTCGGCGACGGAGGCCTGCAGCCGCTCGCGGGCGTACCAGCGGAAGTAGCGCAGCGACGAGCTGACCGCCGAGCGGTTCTTCACGAGCAGCCGGTTGGCGGGAATCTGCGGCACGCCGCCGACGAAGCCGAAGACGATCATGCGCCCGCCCCAGCCGAGGGAGGACAGGGCGGCGTCGAAGAGCTCGCCGCCGACCGGATCGAAGCAGGCGTCGGCGCCGCGGCCGTCGGTCAGCGCCAGCACGCGCTCGGCCAGCTTGTCCTCGGTGTAGTTGACGACCTCGGCGGCGCCGTGCTCGCGCGCGACGGCCAGCTTCTCGGCCGTGCTGGCGGCGGCGATCACACGCGCGCCCAGCGCGGCGCCGATCTCCACGGCCGTCAGTCCCGAGCCGCCGGCGGCGCCGAGCACCAGCAGCGTCTCGCCGGCCTGCAGCCGGCCCTGCCAGCGGATCGCCACGTGGCTGGAGATGTAGGCGACCGGGAAGGCGCCGGC
The DNA here is from genome assembly GCA_035689625.1 of Candidatus Methylomirabilota bacterium. Classification (GTDB taxonomy): domain Bacteria; phylum Methylomirabilota; class Methylomirabilia; order Rokubacteriales; family CSP1-6; genus AR5. Next base: position 9,412 of record DASSLH010000538.1, read on the forward strand.
CTCGTCGAACGGCATGCCGGGCGGGATCGCGAACGTCTCGTGCGCGTCGGCCACGGCCTGCTCGGCGAAGCCGCCGTGCCAGAGCAGCGCCATCACGCGGTCGCCCGGGCGGTGCTGCCGCACGTCCGCCCCGCACTCGCGCACGATCCCGGCCGTCTCCAGCCCCGGCGCGAACGGGAACGCCGGCTTCGTCTGGTACCGGCCGGCGACCATGATCGCGTCGGCGTAGTTCACGCCGGTGGCGTGGACGTCTATGAGCACCTGTTCGGGGCCGGGCCGCGGCGGGGCGACGTCCTCCAGCGTCAGCTGCTCGATCGCGCCCCACGCCCGGCACATGACGGCCCGCATCGCGACGCGGATGCTACCATCCCGGCGTGGGAACCGCTCCGTGAAGTTCGGCGCGAACCTCTTCGGCGTCGGGGCGCTGGCCGATCCCGGCGCGCTCGCCGGCGCCGCGCGCCTGGCCGAGCAGCTCGGCTACCACTCCGTGTTCGTGGCCGATCACGTCGTGATGCCGCGCACGCTCGCGTCGAAGTATCCCTACTCGCGCGACGGCGCATTCCCCTACGACCCCGACCAGGACTGGCTCGATCCGCTGGTCGCGCTCGGCTTCCTGGCCGCCCGCACGACGACGATCCGCATCGGCACCAGCATCACGGTGCTGCCGATGCGGCATCCCATCGTCACGGCCAAGCAGATCGCCACGGCCGACCACCTCTCGGGCGGACGGGTGATCTTCGGAGTCGGCGTCGGCTGGATGGCCGAGGAGTTCCGGCTGCTCGGCGTGCCGTTCGAGGAGCGCGGCCGGCGCATGGACGAGTACCTCGCACTGGTGAAAACGCTGTGGACGGAGACGAGCCCGCGCTTCGCCGGCCACTACGTCCAGGTGAGCGACTGCGCGCTCACGCCCAAGCCGGTGCAGAAGCCGCACGTGCCGATCTGGGTCGGCGGCGACAGCCCGGCCGCGCTGCGGCGGGCGGCGCGCCTCGGCGACGGCTGGCACTCGGCCGGCACGTCGCTGGCGGCGCTGCCGGACAAGCTGCGCCTGCTCGACGAGGCGCTCGCCGCCGCCGGCCGCGACCGGACGTCGTTCGTCGTCAGCGCGTTCCCCACCGATCGCCTCACCCCCGACGTCGTCCACGGATTCGCCGCCCACGGCGTGGACCATCTGATGCTGCCCGTGTTCAGCTTCGATGCCGCCAAGGTCCACCAGCGCCTCGAGGCGCTCGCGCGAGAGATAATCGAACCCCTCGGGACGTGATCGCCCAAAAAGGAGGCTACCCGTGAAAGGCTTGCTCGCATCCCTCTCGACGCTCCTCGTCGTGGCGCTCGCGCTGGCCGGCTGTGCCCACATGTCCGGCGGCGGCGACGGCTGGGTCACGCTCATCGACGGCGACCGAGGCCTGGAGAACTGGAACCGTGTCGGCGACGCCAACTGGCGCGCCGAGAACGGCGCCATCGTCGCCGACCACGGCAAGGGCGGCTTCCTGGTGTCGAAGAGCCCCTACACGGACTTCGAGATCCGGGCAGAGTTCTGGGCGGCGACCGACACCAACAGCGGGATCTTCATCCGCTGCGGCGATCCGGCCAAGATCAGCGGGGCGACCTGCTACGAGGTCAACATCTGGGACATCCGCCCCGAGCCGAAGTACGGCACCGGCGCCATCGTCAACGTCGCCGCGGTGCCGGTGCCGCTGATCTACAAGGCGGGCGGCCGCTGGAACACCTACGAGATCACCGCGAAGGGCCCGCAGATGACCGTCAAGCTCAACGGCGTGCAGACGGCCAGCGGCCAGGACGCCACGCACCCGGCCGGCGTGTTCGCGCTGCAGTACGGCCTCGGCGTCAAGGACGTCGAGGGCGGCCCGATCAAGTGGCGGAAGGTGCAGATCCGGCCGCTGTAGACACCAGACGCTCGGTGAGCGCGGCGTAGTCCGGATCCGCCGTCGCGTCGTAGCCCGCGCGGGCGCGCGCCAGCAGCAGGCTCGCGGCGTCGGCGAGCCACGGCACCGTCGCCAGCTCCGGCCGCCGCGCGTCGTCCAGGAGCACCGCGACCTGGAACAGGCGGGCCAGGCGTCCGACCAGCGTCCGGGCGTGGAGCGCGGCGGCCTCGGCGTTGCCGCGCAGCAGGCGGCCCAGCGCCGCCCGCGTGTCCTCGAGCGTGGCCAGCGCCTGCTCGCGGACCGGTCCCAGCGCGGGCGCGCCGACGCCGAGCAGCAGCTCCTCGACGACCGCGAGCAGCGCGTCGTGCAGCTTCGCGCGCAGGGCGTCGCGCAGCACCTGGGCCACGAGCGTGTTGTGCGGGCCCTCCCAGCTCTCCTGCACCGGCACCTCGCGGTAGAGCCGCGGCAGCGGGCTGAAGTCCTCGATCGTGCCGTTGCCGCCGAGGATCTCGATCCCGTGGTGCACGACGAGCCCGGCGTCGGTGGAGGCGAGGTACTTGGTGAGGTTCACCGCCGTACGGTAGACGGCGTCGTCCTCCGGCCGCGCCCCCGCCCGGGCCAGCCGGTCCTCGAGCGCGGTGATCCAGAGCAGCGCCGCCATCGAGCCCGTGCCGAGCGCGCGCATCTCGGCCAGCTGCGCGCGCACGGCGGGAAAGTCGATCAGGCGGTGGCCGAACGCCTCGCGCACGCGCGCGTAGTGATACGCCTCGACCCAGGCCCGGCGCATCATCCCCGCGCAGTCGGCGGCGACCTCCACGCGCGAGGTGTTGATGACGAGGCCGATCATCAGCTTGAAGCCGTCCTCGAGCCGGCCGAGCTGCCAGGCGAGCGCGCCGTCGAAGTCCACCTCGGCCGTCGGCAGCGTGCGGGTGCCGAGCTTGTTCTTCAGCCGGCGGATGCGCAGCCCGTTGACCCGCCCGTCGTCCAGGCGTCGCGGCACCACGAAGAGGCCGAGCCCCGCCGTCCCCTCCGGCGCGCTCTCGGGCCGCGCGCTCACCGCGTAGAGGTCGGCGCCGACGTTCGAGCAGAACCACTTCTCGCCGCTGAGCCGCCAGCGCCCGCGCGCGGGATCGTCGGGCCGCACGACGCAGGCGTTGGCGCCGACGTCGGAGCCGCCCTGCACCTCGGTCAGGAACTGGGCGGCGTGCCAGCGGCGGTCGTAGTCGCGCTCGGTCAGCCGGGGCAGCCACTCGCGGCGCATCCAGTCACTGCCCGCCCGCTGGATCGTCTTGACCAGCCCCGCCGTGCAGGCGACCGAGCAGAGGTGCGGCACCTCGCCGTTCATCGCGAACAGCGACACGAGCGCCGCGTGCGTCGTCATCCCGCCCGGCTCCGCGAGCGCCGCCAGCACGCCGGAGCGCCAGACGCGCCGACCGACCTCGTCGTGCGCCGGGTGGAAGACGACGTCCTCCAGGCGCTCACCGATGCGGCTCCAGGGCGCCAGGCGCGGCAGGTGCTCGGGTCGATCGAGCTCGAAGGCGGCCTCGTTGATGGGCCCGGCCGCATCCGCGCCCGCCTGGCGCAGGTCGGGCTCGACCTTCGCCAGCCCATCGCCCCCGAGGTGACGGGCCAGCGCGCCGCGCAGGTAGACGTCGTCGTCGTAGAAGTTCGAGGGCTTGGCCGACTCCCAGCGCCCGAGCAGCGAGCGTCCATGATCGATGCGGCTCACGAGCAGCCTCCTTGTCGTGACTCCGCCATCATAGGTCTAAAGTCGCTCGAGGAGCGCGTCGGCGAAGCGGTCCGCCGAGCCGGGGGAACCCCTGGACGAGCACGCGGTCGAGGGTCTTGTCGGTCCCGCCCGCGCGAGCGTCGCCGCCGCGATGCTCCTCGGTGTGCGAACACCCTCGCCGGCCAGGTCCAGCACGTGCGCCGTGGACATGTTCCAGGCGACGACGCCTGGCGGGTTGAACGTGCGCTGCGGGTCGAGACC
>DASSLH010000539.1:0-6000 GCA_035689625.1 Candidatus Methylomirabilota bacterium
CGAGGCGCGCACGGGCCTGCCGCCGCGGCGCGAGAAGACGGATCCGACCGGCTCCATCCTGACCGACGCGGCCGATCCCCTGGTGCGCGGCATGGACGCCGGCCGCGCGGACGATCCCGCCTACCGGGCGGCGTATCGCGAGTGCATGCAGGAGCGCGGCAGCCGCTCGCACTGAGTCGCCCCGGGCCCGCTCGCCGAGCGGCTTGCCGTGACGCGGCGCCTCGCCGATAATCCCCGCCACCCGACGAGCAAGTCGCACCCTGGAGGGGCCTCATGCTGACCCGACGCTCGTTCCTGCGCCACACCGCGGCGCTCGGCGCCGGCGCCGCCGCGCTGCCGCGCCGCGCCCGGGCCGAGTCCCGCAGCTTCACCTTCGGTTACGACCAGCCCCGCGACACGGCCTACGGCTTCTTCGCCGACACGTTCAGCAAGAAGCTCGGCGAGCTCAGCAAGGGCACGCTCGGCGTGCGGCAGTTTCCCAGCGCCGCCCTGGGCCAGGAGCCCGAGATGGCGCAGAAGATCCGGGCCGGCGACATCGACTTCGCCCTGAACGCCACCGCGAATACCTCCACGGTCGTGCCGCAGGCCGGCGTCTTCTCGCTGCACTACATCTTCCGCGACGAGGCGCACCTGGCGGCGGCCATGAACGATCACGCCATCAACGAGACCTTCAAGAAGATGATCGTGGAGAACACCACCGGCGCCCGCTCGCTGGGGCTCATGACCCTGGGCTTCCGGAACATGTACTCCAAGGCCACGGTCAGCCACGTGCGCGACATCGCCGGCAAGAAGATCCGCGTGCAGGCCACCAAGACCGAGGACGCGTTCTTCACCGCCTACAAGGCGGTGCCCATCCACATGCCCTTCGGCCAGGTCTACACGTCGCTGCAGACGGGCCTCGTCGACATCGCCGAGAACGGCTTCGACATCGTGCTCAAGAACAAGCACTACGAGGCCGCCCCCGTCGTGTCGAAGACGGAGCACGAGGCCAACTGCAACCAGCTCTGGATGAGCCAGAAGACGTGGGACAGCCTCACCGAGGAGCAGCGCGGCTGGGTGGTGGAGGCCGCCGAGCACACCCGGCCGCTGACGATCAAGAAGGCGCTGGAGTACGACGCCGCCGCCGCCCAGTCGCTGCAGAAGCTGGGCGTCAAGGTCCACACGCAGGTCGACAAGCAGAGCTTCACCGTGGTGGCGACGCCGATGCAGGACCCCCAGGCCAAGGAGCTCGGTCCCTACGCCGTCCAGCTGCTGAGCCAGATCCGAGCCGTGAAGTAGCGTGCCGGTCGCCCGGCCGCGCGTCACCGTGCGCGCGATGCGGCACCTGAAGTGGCCGCTGCTCGACCCGCTCGAGCGCGGCCTGATGGTGCTGTGCGCCCTGCTGCTGGTCGGCTTCACGCTCGTGGAGGTGGCCGACGTCGTCGCCCGCAACCTGCGCCGGCCGTGGCTCAACGCCAACGAGTTCGCGGCCGGGTTCTTCGTGTGGGGCGTGTTCCTCGGCATGGGCGTGGCCGTGCGGCGCGACCAGCACTTCCGTCTCACCGCCATCGCCCAGACGCTGCGCGGCGCCCGCCGCACGCTGGTGGAATCGTTCAATCGCCTGGTCATCCTGGCGGTGGCGCTCTCGATGGTCGTCTTCGGCTACCGCAACTACCTCACCGGCTACGGCTCGTTCCTCATGCCCTCCCTGACGCCGATCGCGGTGCTCTACGCCGCCATCCCGGTGGCCGGCGCGCTCATCGCCCTCTTCACCGTGGAGGAGCTGGTCAACGGCTGGCGCCACGGCTTCGAGGGGCCCGAGAAGGTCGGGCTCGACCCGGGCCAGCTGCCGGTGACGTGATGGACACCAACGCGATCGCCATCGTCGTCATGGTCGTCACGTTCCTGTACCTCGGCTACCAGGGCGTGCCGGTGGCGTTCGCGCTCATCGCCGGCGCTCTGCTGACGACGACGCTGTTCACGAAGATCTCGTTGCCCTCGATCGTCGGGCAGATGTTCAACGGCATCAACCAGCTTGAGTTCCTGGCCATCCCGTTCTTCCTGCTGGCCGGCGACATGATGACGGAGGCGAACATCACCGCCCGGCTGATCCGCTTCGCCCAGGTGCTGGTGGGGCACCTGCGCAGCGGCCTGGCCCACGTCGTCAGCGTGTCGAGCATGCTGTTCGCCGGCATCTCCGGCTCGATGACCGCCGACGTCGCCGCCATCAGCACCGTGGTGATGCCGCACATGGAGGAGGAAGGCTACGATCCGGCGTTCTCGGCGGCGCTGGTCGCCTCCGCCTCGACGATCGCCGCCATGGTGCCCCCGAGCATCATGGCGATCGTCTACGGCGCCGTCGGCAACGTGTCCATCGCCGGGCTGTTCCTGGGCGGCGCCACGCCCGGCCTTATGGTCGGCATCGGGTTGATGGTCTACAGCTACTTCCTCGGCCCGCCCGGCCTGCGCAAGCGGCGGGCGACGCTGTCCGAGATGGCCAGCGCCGCCCGGCTGGCGCTGCTGCCGCTGATGAGTCCCATCATCATCGTGGGCGGCGTGGCCAGCGGCGTCTTCACGCCGGCCGAGGCCGGCATGATCGCGGTCGTCTACATCATCGTGGTGCTGCTGCCGCTGATGGCCCGCGGGCACTTTCGCCGGTTGCCCCGCGATTTCATGGAGGCCGCCGTGCTCTACGCGCTGCCGATGTCCGCGGTGGCCAGCGCCTCGGCGGTCGGCTGGCTGATGGCCTACCTGGGCGCCCCCGACATCGTGCACGGCTGGATCGAGGCGGTGGCGGGCGACAACCGCGTGATCATCATGTACCTGATGGTCGTCGTGCTGACGATCGCCGGCGACTTCCTCGACGGCGTGCCCGCCATCGCCATCTTCATGCCGATCATCGTGTCGCTCTCGCACCTGGGCCACATCCACCCGGTGCACATGGGCGTGCTCATCATCGTGAGCCTCGCCTTCGGCCTCATCACCCCGCCCTACGGCCTTATTTTATTGTTGTCCTCGACGCTGGCCGGCGTGTCGTTCGCCCGGGCGCTGCGGCAGGCGGTGCCGCTCTACGGCGTATACTTCCTCGTCATCAGCGTGATCATCTTCTTTCCCGACGTGGTGCTGTGGCTTCCGCGGCTGGTGATTCCCACCTCGGTGGGCTGCTTCCCCAATCCCGGCGGCGCCGGCTACATCTGCCCGCCGTAGGAGGGCGTCAGCCCGCGGCCGGTGTCGTAGGCACGGCCGTCCGAGGTGACCGCGCACTCCCACGCCCGCCCGTCCGCCAGCCGCAGGACCACCTGTTGATCGCGCAGCTGGGAGAAGTCCAGGCCGTCGAGCCGTCCCCGGATGTCCTCCAGCGCGCCGACGACGGGGACGCCGGACCGGGACGCCTCGCGATACACGCGGATCTCGTAGTGGACCTGGCCGATCGGATGCCGGCCCAGGAAGACGATCCCCACACCGCTGAGCTCCTCGACGAGCTGCAACTCCATCGCACTCTCTCCGCGAATCGCGAGGCCGCCCGGCGGGGCCTCGTCACGGACGCGACGCCGTCGTGTCCGCCTGTCAACCACCGGACAGACTCGCGGCGCGCCCGGCACGACGTTCGAATCGTTCGAGCGAGCGTGCTAGTGCTGCAACGCAAATGCCGGGCCTCAACCGATAGGTTCAATCCGGGACGGAAAACTTCTACCCGGTCAGTCGGGAAGGTAGAGGCGCGCGACGTGGTGGTCGACGACGTCGCCGGTGGGGCTGACGGCGAAGTTGGAGGTGACGAGGCCCGCGGCGGCGGCGAAGCAGCCCTCGCCGCCCGTGATAGTCCACACGACGGCGCCGTGGACGGCGCCCGACTGGGGCCCGGCGATCACGCGCCCGCGGCCGAGCGTGGTGAACGTCACGGCGCCGGCGGCCCCGTACACGATCCGTCCCTCCTCGACGAACGTGCCGTCGCCGAAGCGCTCCACGCGCGCCTCCAGCGTCGCGCGCTCGCCGGCCGCGGCCTCCACGCGCGCGTGGACGCCGTCGGCCTGCAGCGTCGTGGACAGTGTCTGGCTCGGCGCCGACGTGCGCGCGCGGCGATGGCCGGGCGCGCCCGGCACGTCCTCGCCGCGGCCGCGAAACTCGAGCGCGAACACCAGCTCCCTCATGCCCGGGTGACGTGGGCGGCGACGCAGAGCCAGCGCCCCCCGCGCCGCGCCCAGACGTCGGTGTAGCGGCCGGCGCCGGGCGTGCCGTCGGGGCGCGTGTAGGTCGTGCGGGCGTGGACGATCGCCACGTCGCCCAGCAGGCGCACGAGCACGTCGTGGGCCGCGAGATGCGTGATCGTGACCGGCGCCGCCGTCTGCCTCAGGAACGCGGCGCGGTCCAGGAACGACGCGTCGGGGCTGGTGCACACGAAGTCGTCGGCCAGGATCTCGCCGAAGCGGCGGACGTCGCCGGCCTGGACCGAGCGGATGTACTCGGCGTTGAGCGCACGCAGCGTGTCCAGATCGGTCGCGGCCATCGCGGTCGTGCTCATCGCGTCCTCCAGTCTGAGCGGTCAGTACAGCCGCAGCGTGCGGTAGCTCGGCGGGCGGCGCGCCCGGGTGGCCTGCTCGAAGGCGTAGGCCAGCTTCAGCAGCGCCGGCTCGCTCCAGGCGCGGCCCATGAACGTGAGGCCCACGGGCAGTCCGCGCACGTCGCCGGCCGGCACGCTCACCAGCGGATAGCCGGCCAGCGCCGCGCTCTTGGCGCTGCTGCCGCGGAACTGGTCGCCGTTGACGAGGTCCACCGGCCAGGCCGGCGTCGTGGTGGGCGCCACCAGCGCGTCGAGCTGCTGCCGGTCCAGCGCGACGTCCAGGCCCTCCGGCCCCGCCAGCCGGCGGCACTTCTCGCGCGCCTCCAGGTACTCGGCGTCGGTCAGGGGCCCCTTGGCCTGGGCGCGCTCGAGCAGCTCCTGGCCGAAGTACGGCAGGTTCTCGCCGGCGTTGCGCCGGTTGAACGCGATGATCTCCTCCAGCGTCTTCACCGGCGCGCCGGGCGCCAGGTCGGCCAGGTAGGCGTTGACGCCGGCCTTGAACTCGTAGAGCAGCACGACGCTCTCGGCCGCGCTGAGGGCCGCGCGATCGAAGTTCGGGATCTTGACCGGGTCCACGACGATCGCCCCGCGCTCGCGCAGGACGGCCAGCGCCCGCTCGACGACGGCGTCGGCGCCGGCGCTGTAGCCGAAGTAGCCCTCGCGCGGCACGCCGATGCGGGCGCCGCGCAGCCCGTCGGCGTCGAGCCCGCGCGTGTAGTCGGGCGTTGCGTAGCCGACGGCCGCCTGCGTGGCGGGATCGCGCGGATCCAGGCCGACCAGCGCGCCCAGCACCGTGGCGGCGTCGGCGACCGTGCGGCCGAACGGGCCGATCGTGTCCTGCGTGGCCGAGATCGGGATCACGCCGGCGCGGCTGGTGAGGCCGACGGTCGGCTTGACGCCGACCACGCCGTTGACACCGGCCGGGCAGACGATCGAGCCGTCCGTCTCGGTGCCGATCGCCACGGTCACGAGGCTGGCGGCCACCGCGATCGCCGAGCCCGCGCTGGAGCCGCACGGCGTGCGCTCCAGCGCGTAGGGGTTGCGGGACTGGCCGTTGCGGGCGCTCCAGCCGCTGGAGCCCGGCGTGGACTTGAAGTACGCCCACTCGCTCATCGAGGCCTTGCCGAGGATGACGGCGCCCGCCTCGCGCAGCCGGCGCGCGATCGTCGCGTCCTGGCGCGGCCGGGCGCCGAGCAGCGCCAGCGCGCCGGCGGTCGTCTGCAGCCTGTCGGCGGTGGCGATGTTGTCCTTCAGGAGGATGGGGATGCCGTGCAGGGGGCCGCGCGGCCCCTTCGCCGCGCGCTCGCGGTCGAGGGCGGCGGCGATGTCGCGCGCGTCGGGATTGATCTCCTGCACGGCGCGCAGCCGGGGACCGCGGCGATCGAGCGCGTCGATGCGCGCCAGGTACACGTCCACGAGCGAGACGGCGCTGAGCCGGCCGCCCTGCATGGCCGCCTGCAGCT
>DASSLH010000540.1:0-2053 GCA_035689625.1 Candidatus Methylomirabilota bacterium
CATGACGCCGCTGGGCGCGAACATGCTGCCGGCCGACGCCATCGAGTACGCCGAGCTCGAGCTTTACCTCACGCAGTTCGACAACGGCAAGCCGCTGAGCGTCCCGGGCATCCGCCATTGACGTGACGCGCCGCGATCTGCTGAAGGTCACCGCCGTGGCCGCCGCGGCGGGCGTGGCGCCGCGCGCGCTGGCCGAGGCGGCCGAGGCGCCCGCGCGGCTGCTGGACGTGGAGCCGCTCGGCAACGTCACGCTGCTGCACCTCACCGACACCCACGCCACGCTGAACCCGCTGTACTTCCGGGAGCCCGACACGCTGCTCGGCGTCGGCGACGAGCGCGGCAAGCCGCCGCACCTCACGGGCGCCGCGTTCCTCGCGCACTACGGCATCGCCGCCGGCAGCGCCGAGGCTTACGCGACGACGTACCTGGACTTCCCGGCGCTGGCCGCGCGCTACGGGCGGCTGGGTGGCTACGCGCACCTGGCCACGCTGATCAAGCGCATCCGGGCCGAGCGGCCGGGCCGGACGCTGCTGCTGGACGGCGGCGACGCGCTGCAGGGCTCGGCGACGGCGCTCTGGAGCCGCGGCGAGGACATGCTGCGGGCGACCAATCAGCTCGGCGTCGAGGTGTTCACGGCGCACTGGGAGTTCATCTACGGCGCCGAGCGCGTGCGCGAGCTGTTCGGCGACCGCGAGCGGCCCGGCCGCTTCACCGGCGAGTTCCTCGCCCAGAACATCGTCGAGGCCGGCTGGGGCGAGCGCGTGTTCAAGCCGGCGACGGTCAAGGAGGTCGGCGGGGTCCGGCTCGGCGTGATCGGGCAGGCGTTTCCCTACACGCCGATCGCCCATCCCCGGCGCTTCATGCCCGACCTCACGTTCGGCATTCGCGACGACGCGCTGCAGGCGCTGGTGGACGAGCTGCGCGGCGCCCGGAAGGTGGACGCGGTCGTGCTGCTGAGCCACAACGGGATCGACGTGGACCTCAAGCTGGCCACGCGCGTGCGCGGCCTGGACGTCATCCTCGGCGGCCACACCCACGACGGCCTGCCGCGGCCGATCGAGGTCGGCCGCACGCTGATCGTCAGCTCCGGCTCGCACGGCAAGTTCCTGAGCCGCCTGGACCTCGACGTCCGCGGCGGCCGCGTCGTCGCCCATCGCTACCGGCTGCTGCCCGTGCTGAGCGGCGCGCTGGCGCCCGACGCCGACATGGCCCGGCTCGTCGCCGAGGTGCGCGCGCCCCACGCGGCCAGGCTCGGTGAGACGCTGGCCGTGTCCGAGTCGCTGCTCTACCGGCGCGGCAACTTCAACGGCACGTTCGACGAGGTGATCCTCGACGCGCTGCTCGAGCGCGCCGACGCCGAGGTCGCCTTCTCGCCGGGCTTCCGCTGGGGCGCCACGATCGTGCCGGGGCAGGCGATCACGCTGGAGGACGTCTACAGCCAGACCGCGCTGACCTACGCGGCGACCTGGAGGCGCGAGATGACGGGCCGCGAGATCGTCGGCCTGATGGAGGACGTCGCCGACAACCTCTTCCACGCCGATCCGTACTACCGGCAGGGCGGCGACATGGTGCGCATGGGCGGCCTCACGTACACGATCGCGCCGGCGGCGCCGATCGGCCACCGCATCCGCGACGTGCGCGTCGGCGGCCGGCCGCTCGATCCCGCGCGCCGCTACAAGGCCACCGGCTGGGCGTCGGTCGGCGAGGCCGACGGGCCGCCGGCCTGGGACGTCGTCGCCGACCACCTTCGCGCGCTCAAGCGCGTGAGGCTCGATCCGCGGCCGCGCGTGCGCGTGCTCTGAGCCCGGCCCGGCCGGGCCCTGCGCGGCCGGGGGTCTGGTAGAGTACGCGGCATGGCCTGGCGCCCCCGTCGCCCGCTCGTCGCGCTGCTCGCGCTCGCAGCGGTGCTCGCCGCCGCCGGCGTCCGGCCCGCTGCCGCCGCCGACAAGGTCCTCGACGACCTCCTGTTCGAGCTGCAGCTGGTGCCGCTCGACGGCCGCGACCCCTCGCCGTTCGAGCTCGAGCGCTTCGCCGACGGCAAGAAGGTCACGCT
>DASSLH010000541.1:0-8010 GCA_035689625.1 Candidatus Methylomirabilota bacterium
GGGCGCGAGGCGCTGCCGCCGCCCAGCGAGGCCGAGCGGCGGGTGCTGGCGCGCGTGGGCGCCGCCGCCGACGTCCGCCTGGCCTGCCAGACGCGGCCGGGCGGCAACGTCACCGTGACGCTGCTGGTGGCACCGTCAGTCGATCCGGCCGCCTCGCTGGCGCCCGACGCGCGCCAGGGGCGCGAGCAGGAGATCGCGGTGCTCTTCGCCGACCTGCGCGGCTTCACGCGCATGGCCGAGCGCAAGCTGCCCTACGACGTCGTGTTCTTCCTCAACCGCTACTTCGCCACCGTCGGCACCGCCATCACGGCAGCCGGCGGCGTGACGAACCAGTTCACCGGCGACGGCGTCATGGCGCTGTTCGGGATCGAGGCGGGCGCGACGGCCGGCTCCCGCCAGGCGCTGGTCGCCGCGCGCGCGATGGTCGAGGGCATGGCCGCGCTCAACCGCGAGCTGGCCGCCGATCTTCCCGATCCATTGCGGATCGGCATCGGCGTGCACGCCGGGCCCGCCGTCGTCGGCTGGATGGGGTGGGGCCAGAGCTTCTATCTCACCGCCGTCGGCGACACCGTGCACGTCGCCGCCCGGCTGGAGCAGGCGACCAAGGACCATCACGCCGAGCTGATCGTCTCCGAGGACGTCGCCCGCCTGGCCGGCGTCGACTGCTCGGCGTTTCCCGGGCAGGTGCTCAGCGTCCACAACCGCACCGAGGCGGTGCGCGTGCGCGTGATCGCGCGCGTGGCCGAGCTGGCGCCCGCGCTGGCGGGGGCGCGGGCCTGACGCGACGTCAGAGACCGAGACCGGGCCGCCAGCACCCGCGCGGGTCGCGCCGATAGTCCGGCAGCTTGCAGAACTCGACGGGCAGCCGCGCGCCCGCCGTCAGCGCGCGCTCGTAGCGCTCCCGCTCGCGCGGCTGCTCGAGATCGAGCGACTCGCTGCGCGCGCGCGTGATGCCGGCGGGCGTCAGGCGATGGGTCTCGAGCGCCCCGCGCGAGGCGCTGGTGCGCACGTAGACCGTCAGCTCGCCGGCGCCGGCCGTCGTGTGCAGCGCGGCGTCGCCCGGCGAGAAGAAGAGCGTGCCCCAGTACGTGTACTCGCCGCCGGCCTCGCCGTGGAACAGCAGCCACTGGCCGCCGGCGTTGCCCCACGTCGAGCTGTCGGACAGCGCCAGGTCCTCGTGGCGGTCGCCGTCGAGGTCGGTGCGGATGCGCAGCAGCACCGTGCGCTCCGGCACGTTGGCCAGGAAGTCGTTGCCCGAGGGATCGTAGCCTTCCACGAACGCCTTCGTGGGATCGGCCAGCCGCTCGGCGGCGAGCGCGGCGCCGGCCACGAGCGGCAGCAGCGCGACGAGCAGGAGGCGTCGCATCATTTGCTACTATCGCAGCCATGACGCCGCCGGCCGAGGAATACGTCGAGCGCGCGCGGGCGCTGGCGCCGACGATCGCCGGCCTCGCCGACCAGATCGAGCGCGACCGCCGCCTGCCCGACACGCTGGTGAAGGCGCTGCACGCCGCCGGCCTCTTTCGCCTGCTGCTCCCCCGCTCGCTCGACGGCGCCGAGCTCGATCCCGCCACGTTCGTGCGCGTCACCGAAACGCTGGGCGCGGTGGACGCCAGCACCGCGTGGTGCGTGTGCCAGACGGCCGGTTGCTCGACGACGGCCGCCTATCTCGGCCCGCGGGCCGCCCGCGAGATCTTCGGCGGCGAGCCGTGCGGCGTGCTGGCGTGGGGGCCGCCGACGACGTCGAAGGCCGTCGTGACCGAGGGCGGCTACCGCCTGAGCGGCCGCTGGAGCTTCGCCAGCGGCGGGCATCACGCCAGCTGGCTCGGCGGCCAGGCGCCGATCGTGCACGCCGACGGCGAGCCGCGCCGCCGCGCCGACGGCGTGGCCGAGCGGCGCACGCTGATCTTCCCCGCCGCCGCCGCCACGCGCCACGACGTCTGGCACGTGCTGGGGCTGCGCGGCACCGGCAGCGACGCCTTCAGCGTGCAGGACCTGTTCGTGCCGCACGAGCACACCGTGTCGCGCGACGATCCCGCCGAGCGGCAGGTGCAGGCGCCGCTCTACTGCTTCCCGGCGGGCAGCCTCTACGCCTCCGGCTTCGCCGGCGTCGCGCTCGGCCTGGCCCGCACGGTGCTGGACGCGTTCGTCACGCTGGCCGGCGACAAGACCGCGCGCGGCCACACGCGGCCGCTGCGCGAGAGCCCGGTCGTGCAAGCGCAGGTGGCGCAGGCCGAGGCGCGCCTGGGCTCCGCGCGCGTGTTCCTGCTGGACTCGCTGGAGCGAATCTGGCGCGAGGTCGGGCGCGCCGGCGCGCTGGGTCTGGATCAGCGCATCACGATCCGGCTGGCCGCCTCGCACGCGATCCAGCAGGCGCGCGGCGTGGTGGACGACGCCTATCACGCGGCCGGGGCCACGGCCATCTTCGCCAGCCAGGCCTTCGAGCGCCGCTTCCGCGACATCCACACGATCAGCCAGCAGCTGCAGGGCCGCGACGACCACTTCGAGAACGTCGGCCAGTTCCTGCTCGGACTCGCACCCGACACGTCTTTCCTGTGATCCGCATTCCGGCCGGCACCGGCCGCGCGGTGACGCTGCGGGCGGGGCAGACGCTACGGATCGTCAACGTCGAGGGCGGGCAGGTCGCCGACTTCATCGCCTACAACGCCGCCGACCTCACCGAGGCGCTCAGCACGATCCACACGCTCGTCTCGCTGGGCCGGCTCTTCCCCGCCGCCGGCGACACGCTGCGGACGAACCGGCGGCGGCCGATGGTCGAGATCGTGCGCGACGACACCGGCCGGCACGACATGCTGATCGCCGCCTGCGACCCCTGGCGCTACGAGCACGACTTCGGCGTGACGGGCCACCGCTCCTGCTCGGACAACTTCCTGGAGGCGCTGCGCGACTTCAAGCTCGAGCGGCACCAGCTGCCGCACCCGGTGAACTTCTTCCAGAACATGCGCTACCCGGAGGGCCGCGTGGAGTTCGATCGCTCGCTGGCCAGGCCCGGCGACGTCGTGGAGCTGCGCGCGCTGATGGACCTGGTGGCCGCCGTCAGCGCCTGCCCGATGGACCTGAACCCGATCAGCAACTTCCGCACGCACGACCTGGCGATCGAGGTCGCCTGAGCGCCACGTCAGTCGCAGCAGGTCTCGCCGCGCAGCGCGGCCCAGCCCTCGCGCGCGATCAGCGGCGTCATCGCCAGCGCGGCGACGGGATCGGCCCACCACCAGCCGAGCCAGGCGTTGAGCCCCAGCCCGAGCAGCAGGATCGCGGAGAGATAGGCGCAGACCTCGGTCTGGCGCGTCTCCGCCTCCAGCGCGCCGCTGGCCAGCGCGCGCGCCACCCGCCGCTTGAGGCGCGCCAGCGCCGGCATGACGACCAGCGAGAGCGCGGCCAGCACGATGCCGGTCACGCTGGTGGCCGGCGCCTCGCGCCGCGCGAGCGCGACGACGGCCTCGATCAGGACGTACAGCGCGAGCAGCAGGAAGCAGACGCCGATCAGGCGCAGCGCCCGCCGCTCGGCGCGCTCGCGGGCCGCCGCCTCGCGCTCGCCGCGCAGCCGCCACACCGCGGCCAGGCTGCTGGCGACCTCGATCGCGGAGTCCACGCCGAAGCCGACCAGCGCGACACTGCCGGCCAGCCAGCCGGCCGCGACCGCCACGAGGAACTCGCCCGAGTTCCAGGCGATCGTCGCGGCCTGCAGCCACTGGCCGCGCCGGGCCGGCTCCCGCCGCACGTCGAGCGCCCCGCCGGCCATCCTCAGGCGCCGGGCAGGCGGTCCACCCGGCCGTACTCGCGCGCGGCGTCCATGAACCACTTCACGCAGTCGGGGTTGGCCCGCGGCGGCAGCTCGCAGGACGTGGAGAGGACGAAGCGCGAGCGCCGGCCGACCGTGTCGATGCAGCGCTTGACCTCGGCGTAGATCTGGTCCCTGGTCGCGCGCTCGAAGATCGTCACGTCCACGTTGCCGACGGCAACGACGTTGCGCTGGTTGCCGAGCGTCACCAGCTTGTCGAGCTGGTCCACCTTCAGCGTGGGATCCGACTGCTGGTCGAGGTCGATCGTGATCGCCACGAACCCCACGTCCACCAGGTCCTCGTGGATCTGGTGCGTGGTGCCGCAGATGTGGATGGTCGTGCCGACCTTCTTGGCCTTGAAGTAGTTCACCATCTCCTGGTGGTAGGGCTTGATGAACTCGCGATACGTGTCGGGCCCCACCAGCGAGCACGACGCCGTCGGGTCCGTGTAGCTGAGCCCGATCTTCGTCGTCAGCACGGCGTCGCCGAGGCGCTTGGCGTACTCCGTGGAGAAGCGCATCAGCTCGTGGACGAACTCGGGGTCGTCGATCGTGTCCAGGCACATGAGCTCGGGATTGCGCAGCAGCATGGCGATCGTCCACGGCCCCACCAGCACGGCGCCCAGCCCGCTGGGAAACTTCGCCGCCGACAGCGCCTCGCACTGCTCGAGGAACGCCGGCAGCCGGCCGTCCTTGTAGGGATCGGGCACCTCGAGCTTCGCTAGCTGGCCCTTGTCGTCCTGCAGCACGTGGCGGTCGATGGACGGCACGACGTAATCGGAGTACTTCACGCGGCAGCCCAGCGCCTCCGCCTCCTTGGCGAGGTCGTTGAAGGCGATCATGACGTCGGGCTGGTAGCGCTCGTAGTAGTTCAGCATCGCCTTCACGGCCTTCTTGGGATTGGTGCAGTACTCCTCGATGGACAGGCCGTCCAGGCAGCCGGCGAACGAGCCGGCGATGGGATAGGCCGGCACGCAATCGGCGAACTGGCCCTTGTAGGCGGCGGCGACGCGCTCGCGTCCGGTGCTCATCGTGCTCTCCTCACGCCCGCGTCGGTGGCCGCAGGGCGTCCAGCGTGAACTCGAGCTGCGCGGCGGTGAGATTGGGCGGCAGCAGCAGCGTCGGCAGCGCGGCGCCGGCGGCGTGCCAGCGCGCCAGCCGCGCGCGCGCCTGCGGCGGTGTGCCGAAGACGATCAGCTCCTCCAGCAGGGCGTCGGCGTCGGGCGGCACCGCACCGGCGAACTTCGGCGTGTTGGCGGCCAGCACCGCCTCGACCTCCTTGCCGAAGCCCTGGCGCACCAGCGAGGCCCGGTAGAGCGTGCCCATGCTGACGACGTAGAACGACAGGAACCAGGCCGCGCCCTTGCGCGCGTCTTCCTCCCTCTCGGCCACGACCGTCGGCATGGACGGGCAGACGGCCGGGAGCCGGTCGGGATGGCCGCCCCGCACGGCGCCCTCGCGTAGCCGCGCGACACCCTCGGCCAGGCAGCGGCGCGGGTAGAGGAACGGCATCCAGCCGTCGGCCAGCTCGCCGGCCACGCGGATCGAGGCGTCGCCCAGGGCGGCGAGATAGATCGGCACCGGCGGTCCGGCCGGCACGTTGAGCTTGAGCGGCCGGGCGGCGGCTGTCACGCCGAGCGGGATGCGCTCGCCGGCCAGCAGCGCTCGCACCTGGGTCAGCGTGCGCCGCAGGCGCGCCACCGGCGCCTCGAAGGGCACGTCGTGCAGCCCTTCGGTGAGCTGCGGCGTGCTGGCGCCCAGGCCCAGCACGAACCGCCCGCCCGACATCTCGGCCAGCGTGGCCGCCGCCATCGCCAGCGTGCCGGCGCTGCGGCTCCACACGCCGACGATGCCGGTGCCGAGCGTGACGCGCTCGGTCTTCAGCGCGATCTCGCCCAGCACGATCGGCGTGTCGTACGCCCAGGTCTCGGGCAGCAGGAAGGCGTCGAAGCCGCGGCGCTCGGCGGCCAGCGCCGTCGCCACGAGCGTCTCGCGGCGGTTCTCGAGCGGCATGAGGGAGATCGCGACGCGCGGCGCGCTCACGGTGCCGCTCATTCTACCTTGCCTCGCGCAGCGTCGCGTCCTGTGCTACCAGTGCAGGGTGCCCGGCCCGCGACGCGCCCTGCTCGCCGTAGCCGTGTTCCTTCTCGTCGGCGCTCCGGCGACGGGCGCGGCCCAGGTGTTCCTGGCCTCCGAGCCCCACCCGGAGTTCGCCATCGGCCCGCTGTTCGTGAACGTCGTCGTGCGGCCCGACCTGGCGCCGGTGACGGTGACCGTCTCGTGGAGCCTCACGGCGCCGCGACATCGCCGGGCGGCGGACATCAAGGAGGACCTGTACCTGCTCTGGCCCGCCGAGCTGGCCGAGGCGACCGCGCCCGGCCCCGCCGATCCCGAGCTGATCGCCTACGTCGAGCAGCGCAGCTTCGCCGTGGTCGGCAGCGGCCGGCTCACGCTCGCCGCCCGTGACCGGCTGCAGATGGGCACCGGCACGCCGGCCACGCCGCTGCCGGAGGCCGCCTCCTACGTGACGTTCGTGCGGCGCTCGGCGCCCCAGCTCGGCGTCGGCACCTACGTGAAGATCCCGTGGACGCCGAAGCTGGCCGACCCGCTCGCCGTGACCGTGCTGGTCATGACCTATCGCGGGCTGGTGACGCCCAAGCCGGCCACCTGGTTCGAGGAGGGCTTCTGGGGCCGCCGCTGGATCCTCTCGGCCGGCTTCGGCGACCTCGGCGCCCTGGTGCTGCCGCTCTACCCGCTCTACTTCGAGCAGCGCGACCGCGTGGTGCGCCTGGCCCGCGAGTTCTCGCTGGTCGTCGCCAGCTTCGCCGACGGCGACCACCTGCGCGTGGAGGCCATCGAGCCGCCCAGCGCGACGCGGCGGCCCGGCCGCGTGCGCACCGGCTCGGAGGTCATCTCGATGCCGCTGCAGCCGACCGAGGGCGTCGTGCCGCAGATGCTGAAGGTGCAGTTCAGCTACTTCTCGGGGACGATCGCCTGGCGGCCGATCGTCGTGTCGCTCGTGCTGCTGGCCCTCGGCAACGTCGCCGGCTTCATCATGCTCTCGCGCGACGTGGGCCGCGTGCTGCGCGCGCGCCTGCACCTGCGCCGGCCCGGCGAGCCGGAGTTCGCGCGCGCCGTCGGCGGCGCGCTGCCGCCGGCGGTCGCCGACAAGATCATCCCCGGCTCGACGACGGAGGAGGAGGTCCGCGCGCTGTGCGGCCACCCCGACGAGGAGGGCCACCGCCGCGGCCCCAGCATGCGCCGGATGCTGATCTACCACGGCGTGCGGCGGGTGGCCCGCTCGCGGCTGGTGCTGGGCCCGCTGGCCGCCGTGGACCACTGGGAAGAGGAGCACCACGAGCTGGAGATCGAGCTCGACGGCGGCCGCGTCAGCGCCGTGCAGTCGCACGTGCGGCGCCAGCGCGTGACCGGCTGACGCCGCAGTGCACATCCCCCGGACCCGAGGAGCGAGCGCATGATCACGCCCTACACAGCCGTCGGCCTCATCCCCACCGTGCGCGGCATCCGCAAGCGCAAGGACATCAAGATCAACCTCGAGCACCTCGGCCACCTGGTGAAGGCCGCCTCGTGGCTGTCGAGCCTGGATATCCCGGTACGACTGATTGCATTTCCCGAAGGCGCATTGCAGGCCTTCAATGACGAAGTGCTCGACCTCGACCACGCGACGTTCGCCCGCGAGTGCGCGATCGACATTCCGGGCGAGGAGACGGAGGCGCTCGGCAAGATCGCCAGGGAGTACAACGCGTTCGTCATGGCCCAGGCCAAGGCCCGGCACCCGGACCTCAAGGACCGCTTCTTCAACGTGGGCTTCATCATCAACCCGCGCGGGAAGGTCATCCTGCAGCACTATAAAGTCTCGCCGCTGTTCCCCGTCGAGCACTCCGTGTGTCCTCACGATGTTTATGATTGGTGGGTCGAAAAATACGGCAGAAACCTCGACGCGTTCTGGCCGGTCGCCGACACCGAGATCGGCAGACTCGGCATCATGATGGCCAACGAGGGCTCCTACCCCGAGAACGCGCGGGCGCTGGCGCTCAACGGCGCCGAGGTCGTCTACCGCGCGTCCTACCCGCACCCGGCCACCGGCAACGAGATCTTCGAGATCCAGAGCCGGGCGCGCGCGCTCGACAACAACATGTACGTCGTCGCCCCCAACATGGGGACCTACTACCTGTTCCCCGAGGAGA
>DASSLH010000542.1:0-2080 GCA_035689625.1 Candidatus Methylomirabilota bacterium
CGGTGGGGTACTGCATGACCGTCGCGATCGGCGCGCCGAGCAGCACGACGCGCCCGTCAACCCACCACCACGTGTAATACGGCGACCAATGGCCGGGCATGCGCTCGACGCGCCAGCCGTGACCGCGCTCGAAGCGCCACGCCGAGGCCGGTCGCCGCTCGATGTCCCGCCGCTCGACTCGCTCGCGCCCGTCACGGCGATCCTCGGGCCGGCGCTCGTCGCGCCGCTCCTGGGCGACCCAGCGGCCGCCGCGCTCCTGGGCGCCGGCTGGCGCCGCCAGCGCGAGAGCGCTGGCCGCCAGGGCCAGGCCCCATCTCCTGTCGTCTGTCCGACGAAGCGCCGCGGAGATCTATTCCGCGGTGGTAAAACGTGCAGCAGGAGGCCTCGTATGAACGTCCGGCCCGTCGCGCTCCTCGCCGTCGCCCTCACGCTGGCCGGCTGCGTCACGATGACGCCGCCGCGGCCCGCCGACCTCACCCAGCTCGGCGTCGGCGACGCCGCGCGCCTGATCCGCGCCAGAAAGGTCACGAGCGCGGAGCTGGTCACGCTCTACCTCGAGCGCGCCGACACCGCCCGCGGCCTCAACGCCTTCATCACGCTCGACCGCGCGGGCGCGCTGGCCGCCGCCCGGCACGCCGACGAGGAGACCGCGGCCGGGCGCGGCAAGGGCGCGCTGCACGGCGTGCCGCTGGTGGTGAAGGACAACATCCACGTCGCGGGCCTGCCCAGCACGGCGGGGACGCCGGCGCTGCGCGACTTCGTGCCGCGGGAGAGCGCGCCGACGGTGCAGAAGCTGCTGGACGCCGGCGCCATCGTGCTCGGCAAGACGAACATGCACGAGCTGGCCTTCGGCATCTCCGGCTACAACGAGGCCTTCTTCACGCCGCCCACGATCGGCGTGCGCAATCCCTACGATCCCTCGCGCATCGCCGGCGGCAGCTCGAGCGGCACCGGCGCCGCCATCGCCGCGCGCATCGCCCCGGGGGGGCTCGGCAGCGACACCGGCGGCTCGGTGCGGATCCCGGCCGCGCTCACCGGCGGCGCCGGCCTGCGGCCCACGCTCGGCCGCTACCGCCAGGACGGCGTGACGCCCATCGCGCACTCGCGCGACACCGTGGGGCCGATGGCCCGCACGGTCGCCGACGTGGCGCTGCTCGATTCGGTCATCGCCGGCGGCACCGTGCCCACGCCAGCCTCGCTGGGCGGCGTCCGTCTCGGCGTGTACCGCGGCTACTACTTCGCGGATCTCGACGCCGACACGAAGGCGGCGACCGACGCCGCGCTCGACAAGCTGCGCCAGGCCGGCGTGACGATCGTGGACGTGGAGATGCCGGACCTCAAGAGGCTCAACGACGCGGCGAGCTTTCCGGTGGCGCTCTACGAAGCCTACGACGATCTCAAGGCGTACCTGGCGAAGTACCAGACCGGCAAGACGGTCGAGCAGGTGGCCGCGCAGATCGCCAGCAAGGACGTGAAGGCGACCTACGACGGCCTCGTGGTGCCGCGCAAGCTGCCGGCGCCCAACGGCGGCGTCGTGGACGCCGCGCCGATCTACGCGGCGGCGATGCGGGACGCGCGTCCGGCGCTGCTCAAGCTCTTCACCGATACGTTCAGCCGCCACGCCATCGACGCGCTGCTGGCGCCGACGACGCCGCACGTCGCGGTGCCGCAGGGCCCCGAGGCGAGCAGCCTGGAGACGTTCCTGCTCTTCATCCGCAACACCGATCCCGGCAGCAACGCCGGCATCCCCGGCGTGACGATCCCGGCCGGCCTCGGCGCCACGACGCACCTGCCGGTCGGTCTGTCGCTCGACGGCCCGCGCGGCAGCGACGCGCGCCTGCTGGCCATCGGCCTGGCGATCGAGAAGGTGCTCGGGCCGCTGCCGCCGCCGCGGTAACCGGAACGACGGGGGTCGCCGTCAGCGGCGCGACGTCACCGACGCGGATGCGTCATCGCGCCGACGGCCGTCGCCCGTCGTCGGGGCGCAGACTGGCGGGCCGTGCTAGGGGCGGACGTCGCCGACGAGTTCGACGCGCTCCCGGCCCCTCAGGACGTCGGGCGTGACGAGCCACGTCCCGCG
>DASSLH010000543.1:0-6864 GCA_035689625.1 Candidatus Methylomirabilota bacterium
TCGATCCCAACGCGCTGGACGCGCACTCCGCGCTCCCGCGCGAGGCCCTGCGCCTGGGGCAGCGCTGGCGCGGCGACCCGCCGATCCTCGGGATCGTCGCCGGCTCCGTGCTGCTGGCCGGCCTCGCGCTGGGCGTCTACACGATCCGGCTCGTCTATCGCCGCCCGTCGCGCTGACGCGGCGTGGCGCCGGCGTGAGCGAGCAGCGCGTCGAGCTGCTCGGGCAGGCCGAAGAGCGTGAGCCGGTCGCCCCGCCGCAGCACGGTGTCCGCTGACGGGTGCAGCACCAGCGAGCCGTCGGCGCCGGTCACCGCCATCACCGACACGCCGAAGCGCTCGCGCACCCGCGCGTCGCGCAGGCTGCGATCGGCCAGCGCGCCGTCGGGCAGCGTCACGTCGCGCAGCTGGGGCAGCCGCTCGGACGTCGGCCCGCTCTCGCCCCGCATCAGCTCCACCGCGTCGCGGTAGTGCTCGAGGTAGGCCAGCACGCGCTCGCGGGGCAGCGCCAGGCGCCGCAGCGCGTGACGGATGAGCGTGGAGGCCGCCTCCAGCTCGGGCTGGATGACCTCGGTGGCGCCGGCCTGGCGCAGGTCCTCGTGGTGGGCGCGCTCGTGGGTGCGGGCCAGGATGGCCAGCCGCGGGTTCAGCTCGCGCAGCGCGCGCACGGCCAGCCGCACGCGCTCCATCTCCGGCAGCGCGACGACGGCCAGCGCGGCGTGCTCGGCGCCCGCCTCGTGCAGCAGCCGGCGCTGGCTGGCGTCGCCGAAGAGCGCGGCGATGCCGCGCTCGCGCAGGCTGCGCACCACGTCGGGATCGTTCTCGATCGCCACGTAGCGCACGCCGAACGTCTCCAGCGCCTCGGCCACCGCGCTGCCGACGCGGCCGTAGCCGCAGAGCAGCACGTGGCCCTGGAGCTCGCCGCCGGTCGCCGGCACCGCCGGCGGCGCGGCCGGGCGCAGCGCGCCGATCACGCGCGGCGCCAGGCGGACGAGCGCGGCGTTCAGCACGATCGACAGCAGCGAGGCGGCCAGCGTGGCCTGGTAGACGTCGTCGCCGACGTGGCCCTCCTGGCGGGCGGCCTGCACGAGCACGAACGAGAACTCGCCGATCTGGGCCAGGCCCACGCCGGTCAGCAGCGCCGTCGCCGGCGGCTCGCCGAAGAGCCGCACGACGCCCGCCCGCAGGACGAGCTTGCCGACGACGACGAGCAGCACCATCGTCACCAGCAGCGGGACGTTGGCGAGCAGGCGGGCGGGATCGATGAGGGCGCCGACCGTCACGAAGAAGAACGCGCCGAAGGTGTCGCGCAGCGGCAGCAGCCGGGCCAGCGTCTCGTGGGCGAAGTCCGACGTGCTGATCAGCAGCCCGGCCAGGAACGCGCCCAGCGCCAGTGACAGCCCGACGGCCTGGGTCAGCGCCGCGGTGCCGAGCCCGATCGCGAGCGCGACCAGCAGGAACAGCTCCTGATCGCGCGTGCGGGCCACGCGCGTCAGCAGCATCGGCACCACGCGCCCGGCCACGGCGAGAAACGGCACCAGCACCAGCGCGGCGACGCCGAGGCCGCGGGCGATGGCCAGTACCCGGTCCGGCGCCAGCGCGCCGAGCGCCGGCATCAACGCCATCAGCACGACGGCGGCGAGGTCCTCGACCAGGCTGATGCCCACCAGGACGCGTCCGTGACGCGTGTGCAGCTCGCCGCGGTCGAGCAGCAGGCGCGCGAGCACCATCGTGCTGGCGACCGAGATCACCGCGCCGACGACGATCGCCTGCGGCAGCGGCCAGCCGAGCAGCGCCCCCACGGCGACGGCCAGGAGGATGTTGAGCGTCGTGCCGAGCGGCCCGCCCACCAGCGCGACCCACTTCACGCGCATCAGGTCCTTGAGCGAGAACTCGATGCCGACCGAGAACATGAGCAGCACGACACCGATCTCGGCGAAGACCTCGAAGTGGTGACCGGCGTCGGCGATGGCGGGGCCGGGCGTGAACGGGCTCACCGCCATACCGCCCAGCACGTAGCCGAGCACGAGCGGCTGCCGCGCGAACCAGGCGAGCGCGCCGCCGAGCACGGCCGCGACGAGCACGAGGGCGAGGTCGCGGAAGAAGACCGGGTCGGCGGTCACGCGGCGCAGGATACGGGGCCGCCACGCGCCCCCGCAAGCCCGTCCGCCGGGCAGGGAACGCGGTCCCCGCGCGGCGGGTTGAACCGGTAGGCGGGGTCAACCCGTAGGGGCCCTGCATCAGGAAAACACTTCCTATTGGGCGTCCTCTACGCTAGAGTGGGAGGCGGATTATGGCGACGGAAATCCGCGCCATGGACTGGTGACGGACTTCTTGCCGGACACCCCCGCGGTCGCTCGTCCCTATTGCCCTGATTGCGAGCCAGACGCCGATCCGTGCCGTGAGATCCTCGACGTCCGCTGGTGCGCGGCGCACACGCCCGCGTGGAACGGCGCCGAGGACGGTGCGGTGCGGGCGGAAGCGTTCCTCTCGGGCAGCACGGAGGCGGGCGGCGACGACAACCGACGCTGGTGTCAGCTGGTACATCGCCCGGCTCGCGTCACGGCCGCGGCGAGCGCCGGCCCACCGCGGCGGCGCTCGGGGCGCGCGCCGGCTCGAACCGTTCCCGGGCCCTAGCGCCTCGGCGAGCGCGCAGGACGTCCGCCACCCGGGTGTGGCGGGACGTCGATGGTTTCCCTCCCGCCGGATCGCGCCGTCAGCCGCGCCAGACCCACCACGCGAACATGCCGACCATCGCCGCCGCGATCGCCACGTGAGCGACGGCGCCCAGCAGCAGTCCCGCGAGCGTGCCGAGGCCGACGCGCACGCTCTCGCGCAGCTCGCCCCGCTGCGACAACTCGCCGACGATCGCGCCGAGGACCGGTCCGAGCAGCAGACCGATCGGCGGCCACGCCAGACCCGCCAGCAGGCCGAGCAGCGCGCCGAGCGCCGCGCGCCGGCTGCCGCCGGCCCGCCGCGTGCCGATCAGCCCGGCCAGCGTGGTCAGCGTGGCGCCGACGAGGGCGAGCGCGCCCAGCAGCGCGAGGCGCCCGACGCCGACCGGCGTGAAATCGGTCGCCACCGCGTAGAGGACCGCCCCGGCCAGGATGAGCGGCGTGCCCGGCACGAACGGCAGCGCGGCGCCGACCAGCCCGATGAGCATCAGCAGGACGACGACGACGTCGAGCGCGATCACCGCGCTGCTGGCGTCCATGCGCTCAGCGTACTCCAGCCGCGGGCCGCCCGGCTGGCGGCACGCGCGTTGCTCCGTCGTCCTCCATCCGAGATCCGCCGAGGGGCCGCCGTGGCCACGCGGCTGGAGGTACAGTGGCGGCGACGGCGCCGGCCCCGGCTTCGTGGGCGGCCACGGCGCCAACCCGGGTCGAGGGCGCCACGCGCTGCGCGGGCCGCACACCGGCCGCGGGCCGCGCGGCTACCAACGCTCGGACGAGCGCATCCGCGAGGACGTGTGTGAGCGGATGTGCCAGTCCGGCGACCTCGACGCCACCGACATCGAGGTGCGCGTGAGCAACGGCGAGGTCACGCTGCTCGGCTGAGCCGTTCCCCCGGAGGGAGCGCGCGCGGTGCTCCCTCCGGGCCCGTCGCTCAGCGCTTCTGGTACTTCGCGGGCGACTTCAGCGGGGCGAAGAACACGGGGCGGGCCATGCGCCCCACCCGCACCTCGATCAGCACCGGCCGGTCCAGGCCGATGGCCTTGCGCACCAGCCCGCCGACGTCGGTCGGCTTGTCGGCGCGCATCCCGACGACGCCGTATGCGTCGGCCAGCTTCATGAAGTCGGGATTGGTGACCGCGGCGCCGTGCTGGCCACCCCAGGACTCGTCGAGGTCGCGGGCGACGTTGCCGTAGGCCTCGTCGTTGAACAGCACGATGACGGCATTGATCTTCTCGCGCACGGCGGTGGACAGCTCCTGGGAGTTGTACATGAAGCCGCCGTCGCCGGTGATCGCGATCACGGGGCGCTCGGGCCGCGCGACCTTGGCGCCGAGCGCGGTCGGCACCTCGAAGCCGAGGTTGCCGGAGTACGACGACGTCAGGTACGTGCGGGGGCGATAGACCGGCCAGAACGGCCGCGAGTAGTAGCCGATCTGGGTCATGCCGGCGATGACGATCGCGTCTTCCGGCGTGCCGGCGCGCAGCGAGGCCAGGATGGAGTGGTTGGGCTCCTGCGTGTCGAGCGCGGCGAGCGCCTCGCGCAGCTGCTCGCGCTCGCGCTTGCGCGACGGCCGCGGCGGGGCGTCGGTGCGCAGCCGCTCCAGCAGCCGCTCGAGCGTGAGGCGGGCGTCGCCGACCAACCCCGCCTCGACCGGGTGGTTGCGCCCGATCTCGGCGGCGTCCACGTCGAGCTGCACGATCTTCTGGGTGGGCTGGAAGGCGGCGATCGCGCAGCGCGAGCCGACGGCGAACACGACGTCGGCGGCGTCCAGGTACTCGCGCAGCGGGTTCTTGGGCCACAGCGCCGCGCCCAGGGCGAGGTCGCTGTGGTCGCTGACCGCGCCCTTGCCCTCGGCCGACTGCACCACGCCGGCTTGTAGATATTCGGCGACCGCGGCCAGCGCCTCGTGGGCGCCGGAGGCGTGCACGCCGCCGCCGGCGTAGATGATCGGCCGCGCCGCCGCCAGCAGCACGCGAGCGGCGCGCTCGATGTCGACGTCGGGCGCCGCCGCCCGCGGCACCGTCACCGGCGGCCGCAGCTCGGCCTCGCCCTCGTCCTCGAGCGTGTCGGGTGGAATCTCCAGGTGCACCGGCCGCGGGCGGCCGGTCCTGAGCTGGCGCACCGCCTCCTGCACGGCGGCCGGGATCTCGCCGACCTCCAGCACCCGCGTGCGCCACTTGGTGACCGGCGCCACCACGTCGAGCTGCTCGTTGATCTCGTGCAGCACGCCGACGTCCTTGCCGAGGAAGCGCTTGGGCACCTGGCCGGCGACGAGGAGCACCGGCGACGAGCACGAGTAGGCGGTGCTGAGACCGGCGCCGGCGTTCAGCACGCCGGGCCCCGGCACCACCAGCGCGACGCCGATGCCGCCGCCCGCGCGCGCGTAACCGTCGGCCATGTAGGTCGTGGCCTGCTCGTGGCGCGTGAGCACGAACCGGATGTCCTTCTCCTCGCGCAGCGCCGCCATCGCGCCGTACAGCTGCACGCCCGGCAGCCCGAACACCACCCGCACGCCCTCGCGCTGGAGCTGCTTGACCAGCGCCTCGCCGCCCGTCATCTTCGGCATGGCCTCGCTCCTAGCTGTGCTTGCGCAGCTCGAGGCGGCCGATCTGGCGGCGATGCACCTCGTCGGGGCCGTCGGCGAAGCGCAGCGTGCGCGAGTGCGCCCACCAGAACGCCAGCGGGAAGGCCTGGCTGACGCCGCCGCCGCCGTGCAGCTGCATCGCGCGGTCGAGCACGCGCAGCGTCATGTTCGGCACCGCCACCTTGATCTCGGCGATGGCCTGGCGGGCGGCCTTGTTGCCGACGGTGTCCATCATGTAAGCGGCGTGCAGCACGAGCAGGCGCGCCTGGTCGATCTCGATGCGCGACTGGGCGATGCGCTCGGTGGTGATGTCATTGTCGGCGAGCTTCCTGCCGAACGCCACGCGGTTCAGCGCGCGCTTGCACATGTACTCCAGCGCGCGCTCGGCCACGCCGATCTGGCGCATGCAGTGGTGGATGCGGCCGGGGCCGAGGCGGCCCTGGGCGATCTCGAAGCCGCGGCCCTCGCCCAGCAGCATGTTGGAGGCCGGTACCCGCACGTTCTCGAAGAGCACCTCGCCGTGGCCGTGGGGCGCGTCGTCGTACCCGAACACGGTCAGCATCCGTACGATCTTGATGCCGGGCGCGTCGCGCGGCACCAGGATCATGGACTGCTGCTTGTAGCGGTCGGGGTTGGCGGCGTCGGTCTTGCCCATGAAGATGAGGACCCTGCATCGCTTGTCGCCGATGCCCGACGTCCACCACTTGTGGCCGTTGATGACGTACTCGTCGCCCTGCCGGATGATCGACGACTCGATGTTGGTGGCGTCCGAGGAGGCGACCTTGGGCTCGGTCATGGCGAACGCCGAGCGGATCTTGCCCTCCAGCAGCGGCTGCAGCCACTGCTTCTTCTGCTCGGGCGTGCCGTAGCGCTCCAGCACCTCCATGTTGCCGGTGTCGGGCGCCGAACAGTTGAACACCTCGGGGGCGATCGGCGAGCGGCCCATGATCTCGCAGAGCGGCGCGTACTCCATGTTGGTGAGGCCAGCCCCGCGCTCGCTCTCCGGCAGGAACAGGTTCCAGAGCCCGCGCTCGCGGGCCGTGGCCTTCAGCTCGTCCATGACGGGCGGCACCGTCCAGCGGTCCGACGAGGCCTCCAGCTGCTGCTGGAACGTCGCCTCGTTGGGATAGACGAACTTGTTCATGAAGTCGGTGAGCTGCTCCATGTACATCTTGGTCTTCTTGGAGTACTCGAATTCCATCGCCAGTCTCCCTCCGGCGTCCGGCGCGCCACCGGCGATTGTATCCCCGACCCGCCCACCGCGGCGGTTTGACTTTGGCTCGTGTTTTTGCGATGTTATCCCTCCGATGGCGGCACGCTCGATCGTTGCTCGCTCCGCGCTCGGCCTGGCGATCTACTCGCTGTGCGTGGTCTTCGTCTTCTCGTTCATCCTCTTCGAGGTCCTGGACATCGACGGTTCGGACTTCCCCAGCAGCGCGACCCAGGCCATCGCCGCCGAGGCGCCGCACGCCGACGTGCGCCGCACGCCGTTCGATGCGGCGCCGGATCCGATCGTGCCGCCCGCGGTGCCGGCGCTGCGCGAGCCGGAGCGCGTGACGGTGCCGGCGATCGGCGTGGCCCGCCCGGCGGCCGCCCCGGTCCAGTCGCC
>DASSLH010000544.1:0-4513 GCA_035689625.1 Candidatus Methylomirabilota bacterium
CTGCGCCGGGCGATCGCCGAGGAGCGCGGGGTGCCGCCCTACCTGGTCTTCAGCGACGCCTCGCTGCGCGACATGGCGCGCCTCAAGCCGCGCACGCGCGAGGCGATGCTGGAGGTCAAGGGCGTGGGCGAGTGGAAGTACGAGACCTTCGGCGAGCGGTTCCTGGCGGCGATCCGCCAGCAGGGCTAGGGCGCGGCCAGCCGGTTCAGCGCGTCGGCGAACGGCAGCGCGATCCAGCCCTCGCGCCCGGCGGCGGCGGCGTGCTCGGCCGGCGGCCGCTCGTAGAGGTCGAGGGCGACCGCCCGGGCGATGAGCGCGGCTACCAGCGCGTCGAGCGCGTGGTCGGTGCTGCCGCACAGCTTCCGGGCCGCCGGATCCAGCGCGAGCCAGCCGCGCGTGCGCGACGTCAGCGCCTTCAGCAGCGCCGCCAGCGCCGACAGGCCCTCGCGCCGTTTGTACCCGGTCGAGGTGAAGCCCCAGATGCGCAGGGCGGCGGCGGGATACGTCTCCACCAGCTTGCCGCCGCCGGCGCGGTCGATCTTCTGGCCCCCCTCGGCGAGGCGGGCCAGCAGCCGCGCGGCGCGGAACGTGGGCACGCCGATCAGGTCGGTCGAGACGCTGAGCGGCCAGCGGCCGGTGCGCGCCGCCACGACGCGGTCGGTCTCGCGGTAGCGCAGCGCCGTGACGGGGGCCGCCGGCCAGCCGCCGCCGGCGTGGAAGTGCGCGACGGCCTCCACGAACGCGTCGGGCCAGCCGAACGGCACGTCGAGACCGACCTTGTCGGCGGCGGCGATGCGTTCCAGTAGCGCGGCGTCGTCCTGGCCGCAGGCGACGTCGAGCACGCGCGCGCGGCCGCTCGCCCACTCGATCGCGCAGGCGGCGGTGCCCCGGGGCTGCGACGCCAGGTCGATGCCCAGCGTGATCACGCCGGACGGCGGACGTAGCGGCCGCGGGGCGCGCCGACGACGCGGCCGTTCTCCCAGGCCAGCGCGCCGCGCAGGAACGTGGCGGTGACCTGGCCGGTGAGCTCCTGGCCCTCGAACGGCGTGTAGCCCTGCGCCGAGGGCGACTCGGCCGCGCGCACCGTGAAGCGGCGCTCGGGGTCGAGCAGCGCCAGGTCGGCGTCGAAGCCGACGGCGACGTCGCCCTTGTGCAGCAGGCCGTAGCGCTGCGCGGGGTTCAGCGCCAGCAGCTCGGCCATGCGGTGCAGGGCCAGGCCGCGCTTGCGCCCCTCGCTGAACACGCCGGCCAGCAGGTACTCGGTGCCGCCGAAGCCCGACTTCGCCAGCCAGATGTTGCCGCGGCCCCGGCCGGCGGCCTTGGTCTCCTCGGCGCAGCAGGCGTGATCGCTCACGACCCAGTCGACGTCGCCGGCGAGCACCGCGCGCCACAGGTACTCGACGTCCTCACGCGGCCGGATGGGCGGGTTGACCTTGGCATAGGCGCCGGCCGGCGCGTCGACGTCGAGCAGCAGGTGGCCGACGGTGATCTCGCGCCTGAAGCTCACGTGCGGGAACACGCGCGCCATCGTCAGCGCGGCCTCCAGCGCCTTGCGCGAGGATAGGTGCAGCAGGTTCACGTGCTGGCTCTCGGCCTCGGCCGCGAGATAGGCGGCGATCCAGACGGCGAGGCCCTCGGCGTGCGGCGGCCGCGCGGCGCTGTAGGCGCGCAGCCCCGAGAGCGACGCGTCCCTGGCCACCAGGCGGGTGTAGGCGTTGAGGATGTCGGCCAGCTCGCAGTGCAGGCTCACGCTCACGTGGGGCGCCAGCTCGCGATGCGCGCGCTGGATGCGGCCGGCCTCGCGCAGGATGAACTCGAAGTGGGCGAGGTCGTACGTGTCCTCGGGGCCGATCATCAGGAACCGGCGCTGCTCGTCCTGGCCGGCCTGGCCGTGCAGGCCGTAGCCGCCGTAGAACATGAAGATCTTGAACGAGGTCACGCCGTGGCGCGTGGCCAGCGCCTCCATCTCGCCGATGTGCGAGGCCGCGATCGGCGCCAGGTGGTAGGCGTAGTCGCACTGGTAGCGACCCTGGGACTGCTCGAGCACCTCGGGAAAGAACTCGGCGTAGGCGCCGCCGCGGTTGAGGTAGTACTGGCCGGTGCGGAAGTAGGTCAGCATCGTCGTCACGCCGCCGCTGACGGCGGCGCGGCTCTCGCTCACCGCGTCCTCGGCCAGCGGCCCGTAGATGCCGACGTGGGTGTGCGCGTCCACGACGCCGGGGAAGGCGAGCCGGCCGCGCCCGGCGTAGACCTCGCGCGCCTCGGTGGCCGGGATGCCGGGCGCGATCCGCGCGAAGCGCCCGTCCGTGACGCCGAGGTCCACCGTCGCCACCTCCGGCTGGCGCGGACGGACGAGGCGCACGTTCTTGATCAGCAGGTCGAGCGGCTGGGCGGCGGGCATCTCCGGATCGGTAGTATAGGCGCGGTGGACGGCTGGACCGAGACCGACTCGCAGCGCTTCCTCGACGACGGCGCGGTCTTCGTGCCGGCGCGCGAGGAGCAGGTCGCCACGCTCGCCTCGCTGATCCCGGCGCGCCCGCGCGAGGCCTTCGCCGTCGCCGAGCTGGGCGCCGGCGGCGGCGTGCTGGCGCGCGCGGTGCTGGAGGCCTTCCCGCGCCGCCGCTACGTCGCTCTGGACGGCTCGGCGACGATGCGCGCGCGCCTGACCGAGACGCTGGCGCGCCACCGCCCCCGCGTGGACGTGCGCGCGTTCGACCTCGCGGCGACGGCCTGGCGGACGGCGCTGCCGCGGCCGCTGCGCTGCGTGCTCGCCTCGCTGGTCGTGCACCACCTGCCGGCGGCCGGCAAGCGGGCGCTGTTCGCCGACCTCGCGCGGCGGCTGGAGCCGGGCGGCGCGCTGCTGCTGGCCGACATCGTCGAGCCGGCCAGCGCCGCCGCCCGCGAGACGTTCGCGCGGCAGTGGGACGACGCCGCGCGCCTGCAGAGCCTGGCGCTGACCGGCGGCCTGCGCGCGTTCGCGCGCTTCCAGCGCGACGGCTGGAACTTCTACCGGGTCACGCCCGATCCCTGCGATCAGCCCTCGCGGTTGGACGAGCAGCTCTCCTGGCTGCGCGAGGCGGGCTTCGCGACGGTGGACTGCTTCTGGATGCAGGCCGGCCACGCCGTGTTCGGCGGCTTCAAGCGTGCTACTTCGCGTCGTGGAAGATGACGCCCAGCGTGTAGCGCTCGCCCCGCAGGAGCCGGCTGACGCCGTGCCGCATCGCCGCGCGGTACCAGCCGCGCGCGCCCTGCACCGGGCGGTAGCGCGTGGTGAAGATGACGATCTCGCCCTGCGCGGTGGCGACGGACTCGCCGCGCGACTGCGCGCGCGGCCGCGACTCGACCAGCAGGAAGTCGCCGCCCTCGTAGTCCACGCCGCGCCGGCTGAGGAAGCACGTCAGCTGCAGGGGGAAGACGACCTCGCCGTAGATGTCCTGGTGCAGGCAGTTGTAGCCGCCTGCCCCGTAGCGCAGCAGCAGCGGCGTGGGCCTGCTCTGGCCGCGCTTGCGGCAGCGCGCCTGCAGCGCCTCCAGCGTGGGCGGGTGCAGCGCGGCGGTGTCGAGTGCGACCTCCCACTGGTTGGCGATGGCGGCCAGCGGCGGATAGGCGTGCGTGCGCAGCGCCTGCACCAGCGGCGGCAGGGGCGCGGCGAAGTACTTGTACTCGCCCACGCCGAAGCGATACCGCGCCATGTCCACGCGGCTGCGGAAGCGCTCGTCGTCGCCGTACATGGCGATCAGCTCGCCGCACTCGTCGGGCGTGAGCACGGCCGGCGTCTTCGCGTACCCGTGCTCCCACAGCGAGCGCTCGACGGCGGTCCAGTCGAGGTCGGCCAGGCGGGCGGCGATGTCTCCCACGCCCTAGTTATACGCTCGGGGGTCAGCTCCTGGGTGGGACGGCGGCCAGCCGCTCCCGCGCGCGCTCCTTGAAGCGCGCCGCCTTGTCGCCGTCGTGGATCTCGCGGGCGAGCCGCTCGACGAGGTCGTTCACGCCGCTGGCGGCCGCCAGGTGCTCGCCGCAGACGAGCTGGGCCATCGGCCCCAGGCGTTCGGCCAGCTCGGCCTCGACGATGGCCCGGCTGCGGAGCAGCGCCTCGCTGGCGGGCGTGGCGGGCGGCGCGGCGGCTGCCCGCGGCTCGGCGGCCGCGTCGCTCGTGCCGCCGCCGCGCCGCATGAGCAGCAGCTCCGGCGTCGGCGGCAGGTCCGGCTGCGGCGGGCGCTGGACCACCTCCTTCCTCGATGTCCATCGCGGTGGCCAGGACGCCGCCGACGAGGCCGTTCCTGGCGATCGGCACCGAGATGACGAACGAGGGCTTGCCGGTGGTCTTGCTGATTTGTGGGCGAGGAAGACTTACCAGATCCGGCCCGAGCGGCACCAGCATTCCCGCAGGCAAGTCCCGCACCTCCGTTCGTGGCCGCGGGGAACGCCTGGAAAGTCGCGTGACTTCGTGCGCGCTCAGCGCGCCGTCGCCGCGCAGATTGTCCCGCGCCGTGTTCAGCGTGGCGCGGGAGGA
>DASSLH010000545.1:0-3563 GCA_035689625.1 Candidatus Methylomirabilota bacterium
AGGACGCTGGTCCTGCTCCCGGCCTTCAACGAGAGCGCGCGCATCGGCCGCGTGCTGGCCGGCATCCGGGCGGCCGCGCCCGACGCCGACGTGCTGGTGGTGGACGACGGCTCCGCCGACGACACCGCGGCGGTGGCGCGCGCCGCCGGCGCCCGCGTCGTGCGGCTGCCGTTCAACCTCGGCGCCGGCGTGGCGGCGCAGACGGGCTACAAGTTCGCGGTGCGCGAGGGCTACGACTGCGTCGTGCAGCTCGACAGCGACGGCCAGCACGAGCCCGCCGACATCCCGCGGCTGTTCGCGGTGATCGCGACCGGCGAGGCCGACGTCGCGATCGGCTCGCGCTTCCTGGCCGGCGCCGGTTACCGGGCCGGCGCGCTGCGCCGCACCGGCATGGGCCTGTTCGGCCTGCTGGCCCGGCTGCTCACCGGCGTGCGCTTCTCCGACGTGACCTCGGGCTACCGCGCGTTCGCGCGGGACGTCGTTCGCTTCGTCGCCACCGAGTGGTACCCCACCGACTACGCCGACGCCGACGTGCTGATCACGCTGCGGCGGGCGGGCTTTCGCCTGACCGAGGTGCCGGTGCGGATGTACCCGCGGGCCGGCGGCGTGTCCATGCACGCCGGGCTGCGCCCGGTCTACTACGTGTTCAAGATGCTGCTGGCGGTCGCGCTGGCGCCGCTGCGGCACGAGGCGGCCGAGCGGAAAGGGTCCTGACATGCCGATGGCCGAGCTGACTCCGCACCAGACCGTCTTCGCGCTGCTCACCGCGCTGGTGACGCTGGCGCTCGTGCTCGAGCTGGTGCGCCGGCGCAAGCTGCGCGAGGAGTACTCGTGGCTGTGGCTGCTCACGGCGGGCGCGATGCTGCTGCTGGTCGTCTGGTACCGGCTGCTGATCGCCATGACGCGGCTGGTGGGCGCCGTCACGCCGCTGAACACGCTGCTCGTCTTCGCGATCCTGTTCCTGTTCGCGATCGCGGTCCACTACTCGATGATCATCTCCCGGCTGGCGGCCCAGGTGAAGAATCTGGCCCAGGAGCTGGCGCTGCTGTCCGCCCAGCTCGACGAGCGCCGCGCACCCGGCGCCGGCGAGGGCCGGGCCGGTGGCCGGTAGCCCCCTCACCCCGGCGGCGCCGGGCTGGGAATCCCGATTCTTACAATGGCCACCCGGTTCGCGCGTATTTTTTGCCTTCGCCGGCGCTCCCCCGTAGCAGACGCCACTGTGGGCTGCCAAGAAAACCCGCGCTGTCACGCGCCGGACGCGCCCGGGAACGTTCGGCACGGCGGCTGCAAACGCGCGCTCCACGGAAACAGAACGATAGGGGGCGCGCGCATGACGCCGAGATACGTTGTCGGCCTCGGGGCTTCGGCCGGCGGTCTCGATCCGCTGGAACGATTCTTCGACCACCTTCCCCACGACACCGGCATGGCGTTCGTGGTGATCCAGCACCTGTCGCCGGACTTCAAGAGCCTCATGGGCGAGCTGCTCGGCCGGCACACCGCGATGCCGATCCAGCTGGTCAAGGACGGCATGCCGGTCGAGGCCGACCACGTGTACCTGATCCCGGCCAAGAAGGAGATGATCGTCTCCGGCGGGCGCTTCCTGCTGAGCGAGAGCGACAGCCAGCAGGAGCTCACGCTGCCGATCGACGTGTTCTTTCGTTCCCTCGCCCAGGACTGCGGCTCCCACGCGGTCGCTATCGTGTTGTCGGGCGGCGGCAGCGACGGCTCCCGCGGCGTGCGCGACGTGCACGAGGCCGGCGGCCTCGTCCTCGTCCAGGACGCCGAGACGGCACAGTTCGACGGCATGCCGCGCGCCGCCCTGGAGGCCGGCGTCGCCGGGCGCGCGCTGGCGCCCGAGGATATGCCGCGCGCGCTGCTCGAGCACGCCGGCCGGCTGGCGCCCACCGACGCGGCGCCCGCCGTGGCCGTCGCCGACGTGCACGGCATCGGCGCTGTGTACCAGCTGCTGAAGGACGAGTTTGGCATCGACTTCACGCACTACAAGCCGAGCACGGTGACCCGGCGCATCGAGCGCCGCCTGGCGCTGGCGCGCTCCGAGGACCTCGAGGAGTACCTGGACCGCCTCCGCCGCGAGCGCGACGAGCTGGACGCCCTCTATCGCGACCTGCTGATCGGTGTCACCCGCTTCTTCCGCGACGAGCCGGCGTTCCGGCTCCTCGAGGAGCAGATCCTGCCGGAGCTCATCCGCCGCGAGCGGCGCGACGTGCCGCTGCGCCTCTGGGTCGCCGGCTGCGCCACCGGCGAGGAGGCGTACTCGCTGGCCATCCTCGTCCACGAGGTGATGGCGCGCGTCGGCGAGCGGCCGGTGAAGATCTTCGCCACCGACGTCCATCGCGGCTCGCTGCAGGCGGCCGCCCGCGGGGTCTACGACGAGGAGGCCCTCAGCGGCGTCTCCGAGGACCGCCGCGCACGCTACTTCGTGCGGGTCGGCAACACGTACCAGGTCGTGCCCGAGTTCCGGCAGATGATCGTCTTCGCGCAGCACAACGTCATCAAGGACGCGCCGTTCACGCGCGTGGATCTCATCACCTGCCGCAACATGCTCATCTACCTGCAGCCGGCCGCCCAGCAGAAGGTGCTCTCGCTGTTCCACTTCGCGCTCACCCGCGGCGGCGCGCTCCTGCTCGGTCCCAGCGAAAGCCCGGGCGCGCTCGCGCGCGGCTTCGAGACGCTGGACCGGACGTGGCAGCTCTACCGCAAGCAGAGCGACGTGCGCACGCCCGTTGACGTGCGCCTGCAAGCCCACCCGCCGGCCGAGTCGCGGCCGGCCGCGCTGGCGCCGCCGCCGAGCGGCCGGTACTCGATCGCCCAGCTGCTCGGGACCTACGACGCGCTGCTGGACGAGGCGATGCCGCCGAGCCTGCTGCTCAACGACCGCGGCGAGCTGGTCCAGACCTTCGCGGGCGCCAGCCGCTTCCTGCGCTTCCGCGACGGCCGCCAGGGCCTCGACGTCCTCGACGTCGTCGAGGACGAGCTGAGGATGGTGCTGCTCGGCGGCCTCAAACGCGCGCTCCACGAGTCGTCGCCGATCGTCTTTCGCAACGTGCGGCTCGCCGGCGGTGACGGCGGCGCCGCCGCGACCTACACGGTCACCATCCGGCGCGTGCGCGGACGCACGACGCCCACCCCGCACCTGCTCGTGTCGTTCGCGACGACCGGACCGGCCGGGCCGGCGCCCGGCGACGGCGCCACCGAGGTCGACCTCGACGAGGTCAGCCGCCAGCGCGTCGCCGGGCTGGAGGCCGAGCTGCTCTACACCAAGGAGACGCTGCAGGCCGCCATCGAGGAGCGCGAGGCGGCCAACGAGGAGCTGCAGGCCTCGTACGAGGAGCTGCAGGCGGCCAACGAGGAGCTGCAGAGCACGAACGAGGAGCTGCAGAGCGTCAACGAGGAGCTCTACACCGTCAACGCCGAGTACCAGCGCAAGATCGCCGAGCTCACCGAGCTGACCAACGACATGGACAACCTGCTGACCAGCACCGACGTCGGCACGGTGTTCCTCGACCGCGACCTGCGCATCCGCCGCTTCACGCCCCAGGTGG
>DASSLH010000546.1:0-12394 GCA_035689625.1 Candidatus Methylomirabilota bacterium
CTCGACATCAGCGGCAGCCTGCGCGCCGGCGCCTCCGCGCTCGCCGCCGCGCTCACCTCCGCCGCCAGCCCCGCCGGCCCCGCGCTCGTGCTCGCCGGCGAGCACCGGCTGGCCAAGGCCGCCAGCGCGCAGGAGATGCACTACGGCGACGGCGCCGCGGCCTTCCTGGTCGGCGCCGGGCGCCCGCTCGCCACCCTGGTCGACGCCTACAGCGAGACCGTGGACTTCGTGCCGCAGTTCCGGGCTCGGGACCGCGCGCACGACTACGCCTGGGAGGAGCGCTGGGTGCGGGACGAGGGCTACATGAAGATCGTCCCGCGCGTGGTCGGCGCGCTGCTCAAGCAGGCGGGCACGCCGGCCTCCGCGGTGAGCGCGTTCATCCTGCCCTGCACGCTGTCGCGGGTCGTGCCGGGCGTCGCCAAGCGCATCGGCATTCCGGAGACCGCGGTGCGCGACACCCTGGCGGCGGTCTGCGGCGACACCGGCGCCGCCCATCCGCTGCTGATGCTCGCCCACGCGCTGGAGGAGGCGAAGCCGGGCGACCTCGTGCTCGTGACGGCGTTCGACAGCGGCTGCGACGCGCTGCTGCTGCGCGTCACCGACGCGATCACGGCGCGACCGGCCGGCGGGGGCGTGCGCGGCGCGCTGGCCCGCCGCAAGGAAGAGAGCGTCTACCAGAAGTACCTGGCGTTCAACAACCTGGTGGCGCTGGACCACGGCATGCGGGCCGAGGTGGACAAGGGCACGCCGCTCAGCGTGCTCTACCGCAACCGCGAGATGATCACCGGCCTCATCGGCGGCCGCTGCCGCAACTGCGGCACCGTGCAGTACCCGCGCGGGCGCTACTGCGTGAGCCCGAAGTGCAAGGCGCTCGACAGCCAGGACGACCACGCCTTCGCCGACCGCCGGGCGACCGTGATGTCCTACACGGCGGACCTGCTGACGTACTCGCTCGATCCGCCGGCGTACTACGGCATGATCGAGTTCGAGGGCGGCGGCCGGATGATGGTGGACTTCACCGACGTGGACGAGGGCGTGATCGAGGTCGGCGCCCCCATGCGCATGGTGTTCCGGATCAAGGACGTGGACGCGGCGCGCGGATTCGTGCGGTACTTCTGGAAGGCGACGCCGGCGACCGCCGGCCACTGAGGAGGGACGTCGCATGGCGACCGGGATCAAGGACAAGATCGTCATCCTCGGGATGGGCTGCTCGAAGTTCGGCGAGCGCTGGGACGCCAACGCCGAGGACCTGATGGTGGAGGCGTTCGAGGAGGCCCGGCAGGACGCCGGCATCGAGCGCCACCAGATCGAGGCGGCCTGGTTCGGCACCGCCATCGAGGAGCAGCACGTCGGCAAGTCGGGGGTGCCGCTGGCGATGACGCTGCGCCTGCCCTACATCCCGGTGACGCGCGTGGAGAACTACTGCGCCACCGGCACCGAGGCGTTCCGCGGCGCCTGCTACGCCGTCGCCTCCGGCGCCGTCGACATCGCGCTGGCGCTGGGCGTGGAGAAGCTGAAGGACACCGGTTACGGCGGGCTGCCGCAGCGCGGCCGCGGCGGCCTCAACAACCTCTTCTGGCCCAACCTCTCGGCGCCCGGCGCGTTCGCCCAGCTCGCCGCCGCCTATCGCGCCAAGCACGGCGTGGACCGCGGCGACCTCAAGCAGGCGATGGCCCACATCTCGGTGAAGAGCCACGCCAACGCGCAGAAGAACCCCAAGGCGCATCTCAAGAACGCGATCAGCGAGGACGACGTGATCAAGGCCCCGATGGTGGCCGAGCCGCTCGGCCTCTACGACTGCTGCGGCGTGTCGGACGGCTCGGCGTGCGCGATCGTGACGACGCCGGAGATCGCCCGCTCGCTCGGCAAGACGGACCTGGTCGGGGTGAAGGCGCTGCAGATCGCCGTCTCCAACGGCCAGGAGATCCAGTACGACGACTGGGACGGCTCGTACTTCGCGACCACCCGGGTGGCCGCCGCCCGCGCCTACCAGGAGGCCGGCGTGCGGAGCCCCCGCAAGGAGATCTCGCTGCTCGACGTGCACGACTGCTTCTCGATCACCGAGCTGGTGACGCTGGAGGACCTGCAGCTCTCGCCCGAGGGCGGCGCCATCCGCGACGTGCGCGACGGCTTCTACGACGCCGGCGGCGCGATCCCCTGCCAGATCGACGGCGGCCTGAAGTGCTTCGGACACCCGATCGGCGCCTCGGGGCTGCGGATGCTCTACGAGATGTACCTGCAGCTCACCCACCGCGCCGGCGCTCGCCAGCTCGGCGAGCCGGTGCTGGGGCTGACGCACAACCTGGGCGGCTTCCCGAGCCAGAACGTGTCGTCGGTGACGATCGTGGGGCGGCTGGGGGCCTAGAGACCGAGGTAGGCGACCTTCACGTGGGCGTCGTCGCGTAGCGCCGCGCTCGGCCCCTCGAGCACGACGCGCCCGCCCTCGAGCACGTAGCCGCGCTCGGTCAGCCCGAGCGCTCGCTGCACGTTCTGCTCGACGAGCAGCACGGCGATGCCCTGGCGGTGCACCTCGTCGATCTTCTCGAACGTCGCGTCCACGACGATCGGCGCCAGCCCCAGCGAGGGCTCGTCGAGCATCAGCAGGCGCGGCCGCAGCATCAGCCCGCGGCCGATCGCGAGCATCTGCTGCTCGCCGCCCGAGAGCGTGCCGGCCTGCTGGGTGCGCCGCTCGGCCAGCCGCGGGAAGATGCCGTACACCCAGGCCAGCGTCTCCCGCCGGCGCGCCTTGGGCTCCGGCAGGTAGGCGCCGAGCTCGAGGTTCTCCTGCACGCTCATCTCGGGGAACACGCGCCGGCCCTCCGGCACGTGGGCGATGCCGAGGGCGGCGACGCGGAAGGCGGGCAGCCCGTGCAGGGGCGTGCCGGCGAAGCGGACGGCGCCCGCCCGCGGCTCGAGCAGGCCCGAGATCGCGCGCAGCAGCGTCGACTTGCCGGCGCCGTTGGCGCCGATGACCGCCACGCTCTCGCCCTCCTTCACCGCGAGGCTGACGCCGTGGAGCACGGCGGTGGCGCCGTAGCCGACGTCGATCGCCTGCACCTCAAGCATGGCGGTACTCGCGGCCGAGGTACGCCTTCACCACCGCCGGGTGCGCGGCGATCTCGGTCGGCGTGCCCTCGGCGATCCAGCGCCCCTGGTCCATCACCACGATGCGGTCGGACAGCGTCATGATCGCGCGCATGACGTGCTCGACCACCAGCAGCGTGAGCCCGCGCTCGCGCAGCGCGGTGATCAGGCGCATCGCCTCGGTCACCTCGGTCGGCGTCAGCCCGCCCATCGTCTCGTCGAGCAGGATCAGCCGCGGCTCGGTGCCGAGCGCGCGCGCGACCTCCAGCCGCCGCTGGTCGATCGTGGTCAGCGCGCCCGCCGGCGTGCCGGCGCGCGCCTCCAGCCCGACCGTGCGCACCAGCGCCTCGGCGCGGGCCCGCGCCGCCGCGTGGGCGGGATGGCGCAGCAGCGTGGCGGCGACCACGTTGTCCAGCACGCTCAGCTCGCGGAAGGGCCGGGCGACCTGGAACGTCCGGCAGAGGCCGCGCGCGCAGACCTCGTAGGGCGGCGCCCCCGTGACGTCGCGGCCGGCGAAGCGCACGCGGCCGCCGTCGGGCCGGTGGAAGCCCGTGATGAGATGGAACGTGGTCGTCTTGCCCGAGCCGTTGGGGCCGATGAGCCCGACGATCTCGCCCTCGTGGACCGACAGCGACAGCTCGGCGACGGCGTGCACACCGCCGAAGCGCTTGTCCAGGCGGTCGACCTCGAGCAGCGCCGCGCTCACGCCGGCACCGGCCGCCGCACGAGCGCGGGCAGCCGCCCTATCACCGCGCCGTAGGCGCGGCTCACCCAGGGGATCACGCCGCGCGGGCACCAGCGGATCACGGCGACGAGCAGCCCGCCGTAGACCATCAGCTCGAGCCCGGGGTACTCGCCCTGGAAGGCGACCTGGGTGGACTGCACGAAGACCTCCATGATGATCGCGCCGAGCACCGGCCCCATCGCGGTGCCGACGCCGCCGACGATGGCGACCAGGGCGATCTGCACGCTCATGCCCAGGCTGAACACGCTGTCGGGATGGATCACGTACGTGTACTGCGCGTAGAAGACGCCGGCGGCGCCGGTCGCGAACGCCGAGAGCGCGAGCGCGCGGGCCTTGGCGCGGGCGGAGTCGATGCCGACCGCCTCGGCGGCGCCCTGGTCCTGGCCGATCGCCCGCAGGTAGTGACCCAGGCGCGTGCGCTCCATCCAGCGCGCCAGCAGCACCATGGCGACGGCCATCGCCAGGGCGATGTAGTAGTACGGCAGCTTGGAATCGAACTGCAGCTGCCAGGGCGCGTTGCCCTTGAACGGCACCGTCAGCCCCTGGGCGCCGTTGGTGATCTCGCGGTAGTGCAGCACCAGCATGCGCAGCGCCTCGCCCAGCCCGATCGTCGCGATGGCGAAGTACGGCCCCTGCAGGCGGAAGCAGATGCGCCCGATCGGCACGCTCAGCAGCAGCGCGGCGAGCCCGCCGACCCCCAGCGTCAGCCACGGCGAGATCCCGTAACGGTTGACCAGCAGCGTCGAGACGTAGGCGCCGGTGCCGAAGAACGCCGCGTGGCCGAGCGAGAGCTGGCCGGCGTAGCCGCCGATGAGGTTCCAGGCGGAGCCGAGCACCGCGAAGATCGCCATGGTGACCAGGATGTGGACGTAGAACGCGTTGGGAAGCAGGTGCGGCAGCACCAGCAGGAACGCCAGGAACGCGAGCGGGACGTAGCGGTGCGGCGTGCCGACCGCGCTCACGCCCGGCTCATGAGCCCGGAGGGCCGGACCACCAGCGAGACGACGAGGATCACGAAGACGACGACGAGGCCGAGGTCGGCGCCGGCGAACAGCGTGCCGAGCGACTCGGCCACGCCGACGACGAGCGCGGCCAGCAGCGCGCCCTGGATGCTGCCGAGCGTGCCCAGGATGACCACGACGAACGCGATGAGCCCGAAGACGACGCCCACCGTCGGGAAGACGTAGAAGAACGGCACGATGAGGCTGCCGGCCGCGCCGGCCAGCGCGGCGCCCAGCCCGACCGCCAGCATGTACATCCGCCACGGGTTGATGCCGAGCAGCATCGCCATCTCGCGGTCCTGGGCCACCGCCCGCAGCGCCTTGCCCACGTCGGTCTTGCCGAGGAAGACCGTGAGCAGGCCGGCCAGCACGATGGCGCCCACGAACGCGTAGAGGCGCGGCAGCGGCACCACCAGGCCCCAGCCCCGCAGCGCCGCCTCGGCGTAGGGCGTCTTCACCGAGCGGAAGTCGGCCGTGAAGAAGAACAGCGCGGCGTTCATCAGCAGGATGGACAGTCCGACCGTCATGAAGATCTGCGCCAGGTCCGGCGCGTGCAGGATCGGCTGGAACAGCCAGCGCTGCACGAGGACGCCGACGACGAACAGCAGCGGCATCGTCACCAGCAGCGAGAGGTACGGATCGAGGCCGAGCACCTTCCACAGCGCGTAGCTGGCGTACATGCCGAGCATCACGAACTCGCCCTGGGCGAAGTTGACGATGCGGACGACGCCGAAGATCAGCGTGAGGCCGATGGCGACGAGCGCGTAGATGCCGGCCGTCAGCACGCCCGTCACCACCGCCTGCAGGAGCGTCGTCAGGTCCACGACGGCTCGGCCGTCAGCGCTTGTCCCAGGCCGGCACCGGCCACGCCGGCTTCACCCGCGCGTCGGAGGCGGGGGCCACCGTGCGGAGCTGGCCGTTCTGCCACTGCACCATCACCGGATGGACCTGCTTGTTCCAGCCCTTGTCGTCGAACTCCACGTGGCAGCCGGGCATGACGGAGCCGGGGCCGCTGGTGAGGTTCGTCCTGGCCAGCGCGTCGCGAACCTTGCCCGGATCGGTCGAGGCCGCGCGCTCGAGCGCGTCGGCCAGCACCCACACCATCACGTAGGCCTCGCCGGCGTGCTCCATCAGGAACTCGCCGTAGCGCTTCTCGTAGGCGCTGGCGATCGGGGCCACGTCGGCGCAGGCGATGTCGTTGTTCCAGGACGCCGCCGAGAAGACGTAGTTGGCGTCCTTGCCGAGGTCCTTGGTGAAGTCGGGGATCAGGTAGCCGGCGCCGCCGGCGATGATGCCGGCGTTGACCTCGAGCTGCTTCATCGTGCGGATGATCAGCAGCGCGTCGGTGATGTAGGAGACGGGGAAGAAGAGGTCGGC
The DNA here is from genome assembly GCA_035689625.1 of Candidatus Methylomirabilota bacterium. Taxonomy (GTDB): domain Bacteria; phylum Methylomirabilota; class Methylomirabilia; order Rokubacteriales; family CSP1-6; genus AR5. The sequence goes on from DASSLH010000546.1 coordinate 6,208, forward strand.
CTTGGCCGCCTTGAGCTTGTTCACCAGCGGCGTGGCGTCGGTGAACTTGGCCGTGTACGGCTCGGCCATCACGATCTCCAGGCCGACCCTGCGGGCGCCATCGATGACGCCCTTCGACGTGGAGGTGCCGTAGTCGGTGTCCTCGTAGGCGACGGCGGCCCGCTTGCCCCTGCCGGCCAGCTTGGCGGCGAACTCCATCTGCATCTCGCCGAACATCGAGGCCTTGGGCGAGACCTGGAACGTGAACTTGAACCCACGGTCGGTGAGCTTGTCGGCGATGGAGCCGGTGACGAACGGGATCTTGTAGCGCTCGGCCACCTCGGTGGCGATGAGCGTGTAGGTGCTCACGTAGCAGCCGGTCACCGCCGCCAGGTTGCCGGTGGCCATCAGACGCTCGGACTGGTTGCGGGTAACGCCAGGGTCGCTCTGGATGTCGGCGATCACGGGATTGATCCTGGCCCCGCCCAGCGCCTTGATGCCGCCCCGGGCGTTCACGTCGTCCACGGCGAGCTTCACGGCGTTCAGGCACATCTGGCCGAAGCGCGCCTGCGAGCCCGAGGTCGGGTACAGCACGCCGACGTTCACGTCCTTCGCCGCCGCATGGCCCAGGCGCGGCAGCGCGAGCACGCTGGCGCCGAGCGCGGCGGCCTTCAGGAAGTCGCGCCGCGCCACGAGAGAGCGGGTCGTGTCATCCGGGATGGTCATCGGTCTCCTCCTTCACCGGTCGTCGAGGTCCGCTGCCGACTGGACAGTCACGAGCGAGGCTAGGGGGGCGCGGATTGTCATGTCAACGCGCGGCGCAAAAAGCGCGCAAAGACGCCACGCGCGTGAGGCAAGCGCCTCAGGACAGCCGTCGCAGCGCGGAGCCCTTGTGCATGGCGAGGTGGCCGGTCTTCTCACTCTCGATGAGGTACTGCGGCTCGTCCTTCGACGCGCGCACCGTGTAGGTCTTGAAGCGCATCGGCGCGGTGATCTTCTTCCGGATGACGCCGCGCACGCGGCCGGCCTCGGAGTTCCAGCTCACGCGCTCGCCGATCCGGAAGTCCTTGCCGCCTCTCGGCCGCGCACGGCGCCTGCTCGTCCCCACGCTGTCCGCCCTTCCGGGACGTTGATCGAGCAAGAGCGATACCGGCGACCCTCGAGACCGGCACCGCCGCGGACCGGACCGCCGCGCTCAGCGCGCCGGTCGTCTCCACGCCCGCAGCCGGCCGGCGAGCGCGCTGGCCACGCCGGCCAGGCCGCCCGGCGCGACCATCGTGACGGCGATGAGCAGGCCGCCGAGCACGAGGCCGCGGTAGAGCGGCACGCGCAACGCGATCTCCCGTAGCGCGACGACGAGGAACGCGCCGGCCACCGGCCCGAAGAAATGGCGCGTGCCGCCGAGCATCGTGGCAACGACCATCTCGGCCGAGAACAGCCAGCCGAGCTGTTGCGGCGTGACCTGGCGGTCGACCTGGGCGGAGAGGGCGCCGGCCAGTCCGGCCAGCGCGCCGGCGATCACGAACGCGCGCCACCGCAGCCGGCGGGTCGCGACGCCGACGAACGTCGCGCGCAGGACATTGTCTCGGCTGGCCTGCAGCGCCAGGCCGAACGGCGAGTGCACCACCCGCCACAGCGCCCCGCCGGTCAGAACGAACGCCGCGGCGACCACGTAGTAGAACACGCCCGCGAAGCGCTCCGGCGTCGGCGTGACGCCCGCCAGCGACAGGCGCGGCAGGTAGAGGCCGCCGTCGCCGATCAGGAAGAACCCCTTGCCGTGCGCGCCGAAGGGCCGGAACGCCGCCCCGCTCACGAACAGCGACTGGACAGCCTGCGTGACAGCCAGCGTCGAGATCGCGAAAAACATGCCGCTGGTGCGCGTGCACAGGGCGCCGGCCACGGCGGCCAGGCCGGTGGCGGCGGCGAGGCCGACGAGCAGGTAGAGCTCGAAGGAGGTGACGTCGAAGAACGTGAAGGCAAAGGCCCCGGCGTAGGCGCCGATGCCGAAATAGGCGGCGTGACCGAGCGACAGCAGCCCGGCGTAGCCGACCAGCAGGTTCAGCGCCAGGCACGCCATCGCGAAGGCCAGCGCGCTCTGCAGCACGAGCACGCCGTAGTCGCTGACGACGTGCGGCGCCGTGAGCAGGGCGGCGACGACCAGCCCGCCCGCGATCCCGCCGCGCGCGGCGCCCGTCGCTACTTCGGCTCCTGGCCGTACCGCTGCCGGTAGAACTCCTGGATCCTCTGCAGCTGCTCCTTGCTCATCCCCTCCTTCAGCCAGCGGTGGCCGGGCTGGGAGAACACGTGCTTCTCGAGCAGCTGCGTGCCGAGCGGCTCGCCGGCCACCCGCTTCACCTCGGGGATGAACTCCTGGTAGAAGGTCTTGGCGACCTCGTACATGCCGTGCCACCAGGCGTAGTCGGGGCCCGACATCGAGGCGCCGTGGCGCGCCCGCCGCCCCTGGTGGTGCCAGAGCTCGTAGTACGTCCACTCGAGCTTCTCGTCGAACTCGCCCGGCGTCAGCTTTCCCGCCGCTCGCAGCTCGGCCATGATCGTGGTCGCCGGCCGCGCGAACTTCTCGTTGTAGAGGTCGACGAGATCGTCGAACTGCCGGTAGAAGCCGGTGACGAAGCCGGCAGCGTGGCAGCCGGCGCAGACGTCCTGCATCCGCGCACGCCGGTCGCTCCAGCTCAGCACCTCCTTCACGCGCTTGCCGTCCACGGTGGCGCCGGCCTTCGGCAGCGGCCGGCCCTCCGGCACGTCGGTCTTGGTGAGATCCTCGAACACCACCATGTTCAGCTTCGTCGAGATCGGCGGCCGCAGCGTCCACGAGATGCGATCGCCGACGTCGTGCGTGACGCCCTGCTTGGCCGTCGCGCTCATGTGGCAGGTCGCGCAGGTCGGCGCGGCCGTGTAGTCCACGCCCACGACCCACCGGGACCGGTCGATGTTGAGGCGGTTCTCGAAGGCCTTGTAGAGGATGCCGTGCTTGGACTCCTCGTAGACCTCGCGCTGCGGGTGATCGGGCCCGAGGTGGCACTTGCCGCAGGCGTCCGGCCGGCGCGCCTGCGCCGCCGAGAAGGCGTGTCGCGTGTGGCAGGCGCTGCAGCTGCCCCACGAGCCGTCGGGATTGATCCGGCCGATGCCGGTGTTCGGCCACGTCGCCGGATCGAGCTTCCCGGGACCCGTCACCTTGATGGTGGAGCCGTGACACTGCATGCACCCGGTGGCCACCGCCGGCGTCCCGCCCAGCACCTCGCCGAGGAAGTTGTCGAGCGACGCCAGGATCTGGCCGGCCTTGGCGTGATGGCTGCCCTTCTGCTCGTCCACCTCGCGCGGGTGGCAGCGCGCGCAGTCCTTGGGCGTGACCAGCACGGCGATCGTCTGGCCGTTGTGCTCGAAGGCGTCGGGGTCGCCCGTGTCGGCCTTGTGGCAGTCGAAGCAGTTGACGCCGACCTGGCCGTGACGGCCCAGCCGCCACTCTTCCACCAGCGCCACGTTCAGCTCGGCGTGGCACGTCAGGCACGTCTGCCCTTCCTTCGCACCCCAGGCGCCGGCCGGGTACTGCGCGCGCACCTCGCCGCCCCACCACCTCGGCGCGACGAGCGGCGTGAGCAGCAGGACAGCGCACGAGGCGAGCAGCATCCAGCGTCTCATCTCGGGTCCTCCCGGGCGCTTCAGCGGGGCTGAAGCGGTGAGCGCAGCGGCGCCGCCGACGCGTCCTGGGGGACGTGGCAGGCCAGGCAGTACTGCGCGCGCGTCGGGTGCGGCGTCTGCGGCGCGCCGCTGCCGGGGGTCGCGTGACACTCCTGGCAGAGCGCTTTGCGGTCCTCGACCTCGTGGGGCACCGTCGGCGGCGCCCCGGGGTACATGCGCGTGGACTTCGGCGCCTCGTCGTCGGCGCGGGCGAGGGTGCCCGGCGCCACGCCGAGCGTGAGAGAGAGCAGGACGGCGGCGCACGCGCGGGGGCTCATCGTCAGGCCTTCTCGAGCCGGACCGCGCACTTCTTGAAGTCCGGCTCCTTGGAGATCGGATCGTAGGCGTCGAGCGTCACCAGGTTCACCAGGACGCCCTCGTCGAAGAACGGGATGAAGATCACGCCGCGGGGCGGCACGTTGCGCTCGCCGACGGCGGCGGTGGTGAGGACCTCGCCGCGGCGCGAGGCGACCCTCACGCGATCGCCCTGGCCGATCCCCGCCGCCCTGGCGTCATCCGGATTGAGCCAGGCCGGCGCCGCCGGGACGGCGCGGTGCAGCTGGGGCACGCGGCGGGTGAGCGTCCCCGAGTGCCAGTGCTCGAGCACGCGGCCGGTCGCCAGCCAGAACGGGAACTGCGCGTCGGGCACCTCGGCCGGTGGCTCGTAGGGGCGGGCCCAGATCACGGCCTTGCCGTCGGCGTTGCCGTAGAAGCGCACGCCCTCGCCCGGCTTCACGTAGGGATCGAAGCCCTCGCGATAGCGCCAGCGTGTCTCCTTGCCGTCCACGACGGGCCAGCGCAGGCCGCCGCGCGTCGCGACGTACGTGTCATACGGGGCGAGGTCCTTGCCGTGGCCGAGGCCGAACTGGCGGTACTCCTCGTAGAGCGCCTTCGGCAGCGGCACGTCGCCGTACTCGAACAGCCCGCCGTGGCCGAGCCGCCGGGCCAGCTCGACGATCTGCCAGAGGTCGTCGCGCGCCTCGCCGGGCGGGTCGATCATTTTCTTCCAGTGCTGGGAGCGGCGCTCGGTGTTGCCGAACATGCCCTCCTTCTCGACCCACATCGCCGAGGGCAGCAGCAGGTCGGCGTGCCGCGCGGTCTCGCTGGGATAGACCTCGGAGACGATGACGAAGCGGTCGGCGCCCTTGCGCGCGCCCTTGCGGTAGCGACCGGCGTTGGGCAGCGTCTGGAACGGGTTGGTGGAGTTGATCCAGATCACCTTGATCTCGCCGCGGTCGAGCGCGCGGAACATCTCCACCGTATGGTAGCCGGGCTTGGGCGAGATGCGGTCCATCGGCACCTTCCAGATCTCGGCGGCGCGCTTGCGGTGCTCGGGGTTGGCGATCAGCATACCGCCCGGCAGCGTGTGCGAGAGCACGCCGGCCTCGCGGGTGGTGCCGCACGCCGAGGGCTGGCCGGTGAGCGACATCGGGTTGTTGCCGGGCTCGGAGATCTTCCCGGTCAGCAGGTGCAGGTTGTAGACGAGGTTGTTGATCCAGGTGCCGCGCACGTGCTGGTTGAAGCCCATCGTCCACAGCGAGACGACCTTGCGCTTCGGATCGCCGTACAGCCGCGCGATCTCCACGATCGTCTCGGCCGGCACGCCGGTGACCTGGGCGACGCGCTCGGGTGCGTAGGCGTCGAGGAAGCGGCGATAGTCGTCCAGACCGATCGCCTGCGCCTGGTCGGCGAACGGCTTCCAGGTCGCCCACGAGGGCGCCTGGCCGCCGAACTCGTCGGTGTCCTTCACGCCGTAGTGCAGGTTCTCCAGGCCCTTCTTGAACGTCACGTGGCGGGTCACGAACTCGCGATCGACGAGGTTCTCCTTCAGCAGGACGTGGGCGATGCCGTTGGCCAGCGCCAGGTCGGTGCCCGGCTTGAACAGGGCGACGACGTCGGCCGGCTCGTCGGTGCTGCGGTTGAGGAACGTCTGCAGGCTCACGATGCGCATGCGCGGGTCCTGGTGGCGGCGCTCCATGACACGCGCGAAGAGGATCGGGTGCATCTCGGCGAAGTTCGAGCCCCAGGCGACGACGACGTCGGCGAGCTCGAGGTCGTCGTAGCAGCCCATCGGCTCGTCCATGCCGAACGTGGACATGAAGCCGGACACGGCCGAGGCCATGCACAGCCGCGGGTTGCCGTCGACCTGGTTGGAGCCGAGGCCGGCTTTCCAGAGCTTGTTGACCGCGTAGCCCTCGAAGACGGTGGACTGCCCGGAGAAGTACGCGGCGACGGACTGCGGGCCGTGGGCGGCCATCGCGTCCTTGATCCTGGCGGCCGCGCGGTCGAGCGCCTCGTCCCACGTCACCGGCACGAACCGGTCACCCCGGCGCAGCAGCGGCCGCGTCAGCCGGTCGGCGCCGTAGAGGATGGCCGGCAGCGCGGAGCCCTTCACGCACAGCATGCCGCGGTTGACGGCGGCCTCCTCGTCGCCGCGCACGGCGACGACGCGGCCGCCGGCGAGGCCGACCTGCACGCCGCACCCGGTGCCGCAGAAGCGGCACGGCGCCTT
>DASSLH010000547.1:0-4574 GCA_035689625.1 Candidatus Methylomirabilota bacterium
CGTGACCCACCAGCCGGTCGCCGCCGGCCTGGCGCGCTGGAGCGCGGCCGATCGCTGCCCCGCCGAGCCGACGACCGCCGGCGTGCGGCGCGCGACCTCGCGCGCGGGCGAGCAGACGGCCACGCTGCTGGTGTGGGAGCCGTGCGCCGATGACGCGGTCGTCGCCCACTGGCGGCTGACCGGCGCCGGCCACGGCTGGTCCGGCAGCCACTCGGTGCTGCCCGAGCGGATCATGGGGCCCGACACGACCGTCATCGACGCCGCCGAGGAGATCTGGCGGTTCGTCGCCCGCTTCCGGCGGACGGACGCGCCGCTGCTGCGGTAGCATCGCCGGCATGGCCCCGGACCTGCTCGAATCGCTGGAGGTGGAGACCGCCCCCTCGCCGCGCGCAGCGGTGATCTGGATGCACGGCCTCGGCGCCGACGGCTACGACTTCGTGGACATCGTCCCCGCGCTCGGGCTGCGCGACGTCCCCGTGCGGTTCGTGTTCCCGCACGCGCCGATGCAGCCGGTGACGATCAACAACGGCATGGTGATGCGCGCCTGGTACGACGTGCGCGGCGAGATCGGCGGCGCCCGCCGCGAGGACGAGGCGGGCGTGCGCGCCTCCCAGGCGCGGATCGAGGCGCTGATCGCCCGCGAGCGCGAGCGCGGCGTCGCGGCCGGCCGGCTGGTGCTGGCCGGCTTCTCGCAAGGCGGCGCCATGGCGCTGCACACCGGGCTGCGCCATCCCGAGCGCTTGGCCGGGATCCTGGCGCTCTCGTGCTTCCTGCCGCTGGCCGATCGCCTCACCGCCGAGGCGAGCGCCGCCAACCGCGACGTGCCGATCTTCATGGCCCACGGCGTGCACGATCCGCTCATCCCGCTGGTCCGCGCCCGCCAGGCCCACGACATCCTCATCGGGCTCGGCTATCGCGTGCAGTGGCACGACTACCCGATGCCGCACTCGGTCTGCGATCGCGAGGTGCTGGACGTCGGCGAGTGGTTGGCCGGCGTGCTACGATCGGCGTCACCATGAGAACCGAGCACGCCAGCGTCTGTCCCCTCGATTGCCCCGACACCTGTAGCCTGAGCGTCACCGTCGAGGACGCACGCATCGTCAGCATCCGCGGCTCGCGCGCGAACCCCTACACCGACGGCGTGCTGTGCGCCAAGGTGCCGCGCGCGTTCCCGGAGTTCGTCCACGGCGAGCGCCGGATCCGCACGCCGCTCAAGCGCGTGGGCGCCAAGGGCGAGGGCCGCTTCACGCCGATCGCGTGGGCGGAGGCGCTCGACACGATCCACGCGCGCGTGAGCGCGCTGATCGCCCGGCACGGGCCGCAGACGGTGCTGCCGCTCAACTACGGTGGCCCCCACGGCTTCCTGGCCGGCGGCTCGATGGACCTGCGTTTCTTCCATCGCCTCGGCGCCAGCCTGCTCGACCGCAAGCCGCTGTGCGGCGGCATCCGCACCGAGGCCTGGGTTGGGACGTTCGGCGCCTCGCCCGGCATCCGGCCCGAGCAGATGGAGCACTCGCGGCTGGTGGTCGCGTGGGGCAACAACGTCACGTGGTCGAACCTGCACATCACGCCGATCCTCAACCGCGTGCGCCGCGCCGGCGGCAAGGTCGTCATCGTGGACCCGCGCCGCACGAAGATCGCCGAGCAGGCCGACCTGCACCTGGCGCTGCGGCCGGGCACCGACGTCGTCCTGGCGTGGGCGCTGGCCGCCGAGCTGGAGCGGCGCGGCGCGCTCGATCGCGCGTTCATCGAGCGCCACGTGGCCGGCTTCGAGGAGTACATGGCGCTGGCCCGGCCGTGGACGCTCGGGCGCGCGGCGGAGACGTGCGGCCTGGACGAGAGCGCCATCGCGCGCTTCGCCGACTGGTACGCGACGCTCTCGCCGGCGGCGATCAGCGTGGGCAACGGGCTGGAGCGCAACCAGAACGGCGGCAGCGGCATCCGGGCGGTCTTCGCGCTGCCGGCGCTGGCGGGCAAGTTCGGCGTGGCCGGCGGCGGGCTGGTCAACGGCGCCGGCTTCGCGTTTCCCAAGACGCCCCAGCGGTTGCAGCGCCCGGACCTGGTGCCGCCGGGCACCCGCACGCTCAACATCGTGGACGTCGGCGCCCACCTCAACGACGCGCGCCTGGCGCCGCCGATCACGGCGCTGTTCGTCTACAACCACAACCCGCTTGTCGTGCATCCCGACCAGAACCGGATGCGGCGCGGCCTGGGTCGCGAGGATCTCTTCAGCGTCGGCATCGAGGTCGCGATGACCGACAGCATGGCCTGCTGCGACGTCGTCCTGCCGGCCTGCACGCACTTCGAGCACCACGACCTCTTCGCCGCTTACGGCCAGCACTGGCTGCAGCGCGCCGAGCCCGTCATCCCGCCGGTCGGCGAGGCGCTGCCGAACATGGAGATCTTCCGGCGACTGGCCGCCCGCTTCGGCTTCACCGAGCCGTGCTTCACGGCGACCGACGCCGAGCTGATGGACGACGCCGTCGATCCCGGCGATCCACGCCTGGGCGGCGTGCGGCCGAGCCGGCTGCCGACCGACCGGGCGACGGCCATGACGGTGCACGGCGCCGACGCGCTGCTGTTCGCCAACGTCTTCCCGGCCACGCCCTCGGGCAAGGTCGAGCTGGCCTCGACGTACCTCGACAAGAAGTACGGCGCCCGGCTGCCCTCGTTCCGGCCGGTGACGTCGCGCTACCCGCTGGCGCTCATCACGCCCGCCTCCGACCAACGCATCACGTCCACGTTCGGCGGGACCTCGATCGACGAGGCGACGCCGCCGCTCGAGATGCATCCCGACGACGCCCGCGCGCGCGGCCTGAAGGACGGCCAGCGCGTGCGCATCTGGAACGACCTCGGCGAGGTGCACCTGCCGCTGCGCGTGACCGACGCGGTGCCGCCGGGCATCGTGTGCAGCCTCAAGGGCGCCTGGCTGCGCACGAGCGACAACGGTCAGACGGTCTCCGCGCTGGCCCCCGCGACCCACGCCGACATCTCGGAGGGCGCCTGCTACAACGACGCGCGCGTCGACGTGGCGGCGGCCTGACAGGAGCGATCCCGACCATGGCCTCTCCCGTCGATCCCAACGAGCCACTCATGACCGGCGAGAACTCGTTCATCCGCCTGAGCCGCGACGGCGGCAAGACCCTGGCCGATCGTGCCAGCCACTGGCGGGTGCTGTGGTGCGCCGCTGGCAGCGGCCACACGCTGTTCCTGAAGTCCGAGCTGACCGACAACAAGGTGCGCGTCTACAGCGACAACCCGGCGGTCGCGCGCTGGCTGCAGAAGACGATCGAGTCGTTGCTCTTCCCGGAGTTCGCCGACACGAGCCTGCCGATCGTCGCGGCCGAGTTCGCGCGCGGCGGCGACGTGCGCTCCAGCGCCTGGGAGACGGTGACCTCGGCAACCGACCGCGTGCGCCTGGCGTGGTGGGACACCGCCGAGCCGTTCGTCCTGTCGATGGCGCCCGGGACCGGCGGCCGGCCCATCGGGGTGTTCAGCACGTTCTTCCCGGCGCGCTCGGCCCAGCTCGAGCTCAACGGCCGGTTCGCGACGGCGCAGGTGTGGGCCGAGCAGCGCGGCGACCGCCAGTCCTCCAGCGCCTGCCTGGCGTGGTCGGAGACGTGGGTCAAGCCGCGCGACTGATCGCGGCCATCGCCGCCGTTCTGCTTCTCGTCGGGGTCGTCTGGGCTCAGGCTCAGCAGGCGGTCTCGGTTCATCGAATCGGGTTCGTCGCCTCCGGCATGTCGGGCCCGAGCTTCGCCGCATTCCGGCAGGGACTCCGCGACGCCGGGTACGTCGAGGGCAAGGACGTGGTGATCGAGGCGCGATTCGCCGACGGACGGTTCGGGCGCCTTCCCGGGCTCATCGCCGATGTGGTCCGCCTGAACGTCGACGTCCTCGTGGTCGGCTCGACGCCGGCGGCGCTCGCGGCGAAGCGGGCCACCACGAGCGTGCCGATCGTGTTCGCGGGCCTCTTCGACCCCGTCGAGGCCGGTGTCGTGCCCAATCTCGCGCGACCGGGCGGTAACATCACCGGATCCGCCATCGGGATCAGCGGCTCCGGCTTCGCCGGAAAATGGCTCGAACTGCTGAAGGAGGTCGCGCCCCGGATCTCGCGCGTCGCCGTGCTGTGGAACTCGCAGAATCCGGCCAGCACCGCGTCGGTCCGGGAGCTGGAGGCGGCGGCGCGGACATTCAACGTGACGTTCGAGACGTTCGACGCCGGCAACGCAACGACCCTTGACCGGGCCCTCGCCGCGATCGCGGCCAGCGGGGCCCACGCACTCGTGGTGACGAACGACCCGTTCTTCACCCCGAATCACGCGAGGCTGGTTCGATTCGCGGCGACCAGGCGCGTGCCGGCCGTGTACTACTTCAGGGTGTTCGCGGACGCCGGCGGCCTGATGACCTACGGGGCGAGCGTCGAGGAGTCGCATCGGCGCGCCGCAGCCTACGTGGACAGGATCCTGAAAGGCACGAAGCCCGGTGATCTTCCGATCGAGCAGCCGACGCGGTTCGAGCTGGTCGTCAACCTGAGAACCGCCACGTCGCTCGGTCTCACGGTTCCGCAGGCG
>DASSLH010000548.1:0-7567 GCA_035689625.1 Candidatus Methylomirabilota bacterium
AAGGGCCACGAGACCTACCAGATCGTCGGCGCCGAGACGCTGCCGTTCGACGACCGCGCGGTGGCCCGCGAGATTCTGGCCGGGCGAGGCCGTCCGTGAGTCGGATGAGCGCGTTCACCGTGCAGGACATCGTGCGCGCCACCCAGGGCGCGCTGGTGGCGGGCGACCTCGGCATCCCGGTCACCGGCGTGTCCATCGATTCGCGCGCGCTCGGCGTCGGCGAGGCGTTCTTCGCGATCAAGGGTCACCGCCTGGACGGCCACGCGTTCCTCACCGAGGCGGCCGCCCGCGGCGCCGCCTGCATGGTCGTCCACGCGCTGCCCGACGACGTGCCGGCCAACGTGCCGCTCGTCCTCGTCGAGGACACGACGCGCGCCCTCGGCCGGCTCGCCGCCTGGCACCGCGGCCGCTTCGCGATCCCGGTCGTCGCCGTGACCGGCAGCAATGGCAAGACGACGACCAAGGAGCTGACGGCCGGCGTGCTGACGACGCGCTGGAGCGTGCTCAAGCCCGAGCGCTCGTTCAACAACCAGTGGGGGCTGCCGCTCACGCTGCTGCAGCTCGGCCCCGCGCACGGGGCCGCGGTGCTGGAGATCGGCTCCAACGCGCCGGGCGAGGTCGCGACGCTGGCCGCGCTGGCGGCGCCGACGGTGGGCATCGTGACCACCGTGGCCGCCGTCCACACCGAGTTCCTCGGCTCGCTCGAGGGCGTGCGGGAGGAGAAGGCCGGGCTGGTGCGCGCGCTCGGGCCCGACGCCGTGGCCGTCCTGAATGCCGACGACGCGCGGGTGGCCGGCATGGCCCGCGACACGCGCGCGCGCGTGGTGACCTACGGCCGCGCCGCCACCGCCGCCGTGCACGCGCTCGACGACGTCGTGGACGACGAGCAGGGCCTGCGCTTCACCCTGGCCGCCGGCGGCGAGCGCCAGCCGGTGACGCTCGCCCTGGCGGGCCGCCACAACGTCACCAACGCGCTGGCCGCCGCCGCCGCCGGCGTGGCGCTCGGCATCGCGCTGCCCGACGTCGCGCGCGGCCTGGCGGGGGTGGCGGCCGTGGCCGGCCGCTGCGTGTGGAAGCAGGCCGGCGCCGTCACGATCCTGGACGACACCTACAACGCCAGCCCGACCTCCGTGCGCGCGGCGCTGGAGACGATCAGCGCGCATCGCCGCGGCCGCCGCGTGATCGTCGTGCTCGGCGACATGCTCGAGCTCGGCGCGCTCAGCGACGAGGCGCATCGCGAGATCGGCCGCGCGGTGGCCGCGCTGCCCGCCGACGAGCTGGTCGGCCTGGGCCGGGCCACGCAGGGCACGGTCGAGGCCGCGCGCGAGGCGGGGCTGGCGGAGGCGCGCCACCTGACGACGTTCGAGGACACGGTCGCCCACCTGCTCAAGCGCCTGACGGCGGGCGACCTCGTGCTGGTGAAGGGCTCTCGCGGCATGCGGATGGAGCGCGTGGTGGACGCGCTCGTCGCGCGGCTGGCCCGGTCGGGGCGCGGGCGGTCGGACCTCGAATGAGGGAGGCGGATGCTCTACCACTTCCTCGTGCCGCTGGCGAAGGACCACATCGTCTTCAACGTCTTTCGCTACCTGTCGTTCCGCTCGTTCATGGCGCTGATCTCCGCGCTGGTGATCTCGCTGGTGCTCGGCCCCTGGCTGATCGGTCGGCTCAAGCGCATGCAGTACGGCGCCGAGACGATCCGCGAGGACACGCCCGAACGCCACCGCACGAAGAAGGGCACGCCGACGATGGGCGGCGTCGTCATCCTCGCCGCGATCCTGGCCTCCACGATCCTGTGGGCCAACCTCACCAACCGCTACGTGTGGGTGGTGATCCTGGCGATCAGCGGCTTCGGGCTGATCGGCATGTGGGACGACGCCCAGAAGATTCGCAAGCGGCGCGGGCTCAGCGCGCGCGTGAAGTTCGGCCTGCAGGGGCTGGTCACGCTGGCGCTGCTGCAGATCGTGTTCTGGCAGCCGGCCATCAACTGGCAGCCGGTCCTAGCCATCCCCTTCTTGAAGGGCTGGCTGGTCAACCTCGGCTGGTGGTGGTTCCCGTTCGCGATGCTGGTGGTGATCGGAAGCTCCAACGCGGTGAACCTCACCGACGGGCTCGACGGGCTGGCGATCGGCCCGATCGTGATGGCCGGCGGCGCCTTCGGCATCATCGCGTACCTGACCGGCAACTTCCGGGCGGCCGACTATCTGAAGATCCTCAACGTCCGCGGCGCCGGCGAGCTGACGGTCTTCTGCGCGGCGCTGATCGGCGCGGCGGTCGGCTTTCTCTGGTTCAACTGCCATCCGGCCGAGGTGTTCATGGGCGACGCCGGCTCGCTGGCGCTGGGCGGCGCCGTCGGCATGCTGGCGGTGCTGACCAAGGCCGAGCTGCTGCTGCCGCTCATCGGCGGGCTCTACGTGGTGGAGGCAGTCTCGGTCATCGTGCAGGTCGCCTCGTTCAAGCTCACGGGCCGGCGCGTGTTCCGCATGGCGCCGCTGCACCATCACTACGAGCTCAGCGGCTGGGCCGAGCCCAAGATCGTCGTGCGCTTCTGGATCGTGTCGTTCGCGCTGGCGCTGCTGGCGCTCACGACGCTGAAGCTGCGCTAGCGGCATTGGCAGCGCGAGCCGCAGGACGTCGCGGGGCGCCGTGCGAGCCGCAGCCGCCCGGCGAGGCGAGCCTGTGAAAGAGATCGCGTGAGCGCGCTCGGGGAGGAGGTCGAGGTGGCGCAACGGGGGCGGGCGTGGCTGGCGTCGTGGGCGCGGCGCCGTGTCGTCGTCGTCGGCATGGCCAAGAGCGGCCTGGCCGCGGCGCGGCTGCTGCGCGCGGCGGAAGCCGACGTCGTCGCCGTGGACGCCAAGCCGGTGGACGCGCTCGGGCGCGAGGCGGCGGCGCTGCGCGAGACCGGCGTGCGCTTCGTGCGCGACGTCGCCGCCGAGCGCGTCTGGGACGGCGCCGCCCTGGGCGTCGTCAGTCCGGGCGTGCCGCTCGACAGCCCTCAGCTGGCGCCGGCGCTGGCGGCGGCGGTGCCGATCATCGGCGAGCTCGAGCTGGGCTGGCGCGCGATGGAGGCCGACACGATCGCGATCACCGGCACCAACGGCAAGACGACCACGACGGCGCTGACCGGCGCGCTGCTGGCCGAGCAGCCGCGGCCGGTGCTGGTCGGCGGCAACATCGGCACGCCGCTGGCGGCCCACGCGCTCGGCTTCCCGGTGGACGGCCTGGTGGTGGCCGAGGTCTCGTCCTTCCAACTCGAGACGATCGAGGCGTTCGAGCCGCGGGTGGCGGCCGTGCTCAACATCACCCCCGACCACCTCGACCGTCACGGCGACTTCGCCGGCTACGTCGCTGCCAAGGCGCGCATCTTCATGAACCAGACGCCCTCCGACTGCGCGGTGCTGAACGCCGACGACGCGCCGACGGCGGCGCTGGCCCCCCGCACGCGCGCCCACGTGCTGTGGTTCAGCCGCCGCCGCGCCCTCGATCACGGCGTGTTCGTCCGCGACGACTGGGTGTCGGCCAAGCTCAACGGCCACGTCGAGGAGATCCTGCCGCTCGCGGAGATCTCGCTGCGCGGCCACCACAACGTCGAGAACGTCCTGGCCGCCACCGCCTGCGCGCTGTGGCTGGGCCTGGACGCCGGCGCCATCCGCCGCGCCGTCGGCCGCTTCCGCGCCGTCGCCCACCGCATCGAGTTCGTGCGCGACGTGCGCGGCGTGCAGTTCTACAACGACTCCAAGGGCACCAACGTCGCCTCCACGATCAAGGCGCTCGAGAGCTTCGACGAGCGCGTGGTGCTCATCGCCGGCGGCAAGGGCAAGGGCCAGGACTTCAGCCCGCTGGCCGAGGCCACCCGCGGCCGCGTCGGCCACGCGGTGACGATCGGCGAGGACGGCCCCAAGATCGCCGCCGCCCTGCGCGCCGCCGGCGTCGCGGTGAGCGCTGCGCCCAGCATGCAGGCCGCCGTCAGGACGGCGTTTCTCAACGCGGCCCTGGGCGACATCGTCCTCCTGTCACCGGCGTGCGCCTCGTTCGACATGTTCGACAACTACGAGCATCGCGGCGACGTGTTCAAGAAGCTGGTGGCGGTGCTGGACTGATGCCGAGAAAGGCCACGCCGGACATGTGGCTGTTCGGCGCCGCGGTCATGCTGCTGTCGGCCGGCGTGGTGATGGTCTACTCGGCCAGCGCCGTCGTCGCCGCCGATCGCTTCCACGACCCGTACTTCTTCCTCAAGAAGCAGCTGTTCTGGGCGCTGCTCGGCTCGCTGGCCATGCTGCTCGCCGTGCGCGTGGACTACCGGCGCCTGGAGCGCTTCGTGGTGCCGGCGCTCGCGGTGGCCGGCGTGCTGCTCGTGCTGGTGCTGGTGCCGCCGATCGGCCAGGCCATCAACGGCACGCGCCGCTGGATCCGCCTGGGCCCGGTCTCGTTCCAGCCGGCCGAGCTGGCCAAGCTCGCGCTCGTGTTCTACCTGGCCGCCTTCGTCGCCCGCCGCCAGGAGCAGCTGGCCGACCTGCGCCGCGGCTTCCTGCCGCCGCTGCTCGCCGCCGGCCTCTTCGCCGCGCTGGTGCTGATGCAGCCCGACCTCGGCAACTGCCTGACGCTGGTCGCGCTGACGTTCGGCCTGCTCTACCTGGCCGGCAGCCCGGTGCGTTACCTGGCGTGGGCGATGGCGCCGGCGCTGCCGCTGCTCGTCGTCGCGATCTACGCGGCGCCCTACCGGCTGCGCCGCATCACGGCGTTCTGGGACCCGTGGTCGGATCCGCGCGGCAGCGGCTTTCAGATCATCCAGTCGTGGCTGGCCTTCGGCAACGGCGGGCTGCTCGGCCAGGGCATCGGCGCCTCGCGCCAGAAGCTCTTCTACCTGCCGGAGGCGCACACGGACTTCATCTTCTCGGTCGTTGGTGAGGAGTTGGGGTTCGTCGGTGCGGCGGCATTCGTGGTGTTGTTCGCGGTGCTGATCTGGCGCGGGCTCCGAGTCGGGCTGCGCACCTCCGAGCCGTTCGGCGCCTATCTGGCGCTCGGCCTCACGCTGCTGATCGCGACGCAGACGCTCGTCAACCTGGGGGTCGTCACCGGCCTGCTGCCCACCAAGGGCCTGCCGTTGCCGTTCATCTCGTTCGGCGGCTCGGCGCTGTCCATGACGATGCTCTCCACCGGAGTGCTCCTCAACATCTCCCAGCACGCGCATGTTTAAGCGCTACCAGCAGATCCACTTCGTGGGCGTCGGCGGCGTGGGGATGTCCGGCATCGCCGAGATCCTGCTGAACCTCGGCTACCGGGTGACCGGCTCCGACCGCAAGCGCAACGAGACCTGCGAGCGCCTGGAGCAGATGGGGGCCAAGATCTTCGTCGGTCACGACGCCGGCAACGTCGAGGGCGCCCACGTCGTCGTGTACTCCTCGGCCATCGCCCGCGACAACGTCGAGCTGAAGACGGCGCACGAGCGCCAGATCCCGATCATCCCCCGCGCCGAGATGCTGGCCGAGCTGATGCGCCTCAAGTACGGCATCGCGGTGGCCGGCACCCACGGCAAGACGACGACGACCTCGCTGGTCGGCGCCGTGCTGGCCGAGGGCCGCTACGATCCCACGATCGTCGTCGGCGGCCGCGTGACCAACCTCGGCTCCAACGCGCGGCTGGGCCAGGGCGAGTACCTCGTGGCCGAGGCCGATGAGTCGGACGGCTCCTTCCTCAAGCTGGCGCCGACGATCGCGGTGGTCACGACGATCGACGCCGAGCACCTCGATCACTACGGCGACCTCGACGCCATCCGCGAGGCCTTCGTGGCCTTCGTCAACAAGGTGCCGTTCTACGGCTCGGTGGTGCTGTGCCTGGACCAGCCGAACATCCAGATGCTGCTGCCGCGCGTGGAGAAGCGCGTCATCACCTACGGGCTGGAGTCGGCCGCCGACCTCGTCGCCCGCCACCTGCAGCTGGCCGGCATGTCGAGCCGGTTCGAGGTGCACCAGCGCGGCGCGCGGCTGGGCGAGTGCACCCTGCAGATCCCCGGCCGCCACAACGTGCTCAACGCCCTGGCGGCCGTGGCCGTCGGGCTCGACCTCGAGATCCCGTTCCTCACCATCCAGAAGGCGCTGGCCGGCTTCGCCGGCGTGCAGCGCCGCTTCCAGATCCGTGGCACGGCGGCCGGCGTGATCGTCGTGGACGATTACGGCCATCACCCCGCCGAGATCCGCGCGACGCTGGCCGCCGCCAAGGCCGGGTTCGATCGCCGGGTCGTCACGGTCTTCCAGCCCCACCGTTACACGCGCACGCGCGACCTGCGGCAGGAGTTCCTCACCGCGTTCAACCAGGCCGACGTGCTGATCGTGATGGACATCTACCCGGCGGGTGAGGCGCCCATCGCGGGCGTGAGCGCCGCCGACCTGGCCGACGACATCCGCGCGCACGGGCATCGCAACGTGACGTTCCTCGGCAGCGACCGCGCGCGCCTCGTGGACTACGTGTGCGAAATCAGCCGGCCCGGGGACCTGGTGCTGACCCTGGGCGCCGGTGACGTGAGCCAGCTGGGGCCGGACATTCTGCGACGGCTCGAGGCCGAGTCGCCGAACGGGGAGAACTGAATGCTAGGAGAGATCCGCGGGGAGGTCCGCTTCAAGGAGCCCCTGAGCTTCCACACCTCGCTGCGCATCGGCGGCTCCGCCGACATCTTCATCGTCCCGCAGGACGTGGACGACATCCGGCACGCGCTGCTGTTCGCCGAGCGCGAGCAGCTGCCGGTGGCCGTCATCGGCGGCGGCAACAACCTGCTGGTGAAGGACCGCGGCATCCGCGGGGTCGTCCTGCGCCTGGAGGGCTGCCTGGGGCGCGCGGAGTTCCACGGCGAGGAAGCGGTGGCCGGCGCGGGGGTGAGCCTGTCCTCGCTGATCCGCGAGGCGGCCGCGCTCAACCTGGGCGGCATCGAGGCCCTCGTCGGCATTCCGGCCACCATCGGCGGCGCGCTGGCCATGAACGCCGGCACGCCGGACGGCACCATCGGCGACTTCGTCAGCGCCGTCTACTACCTGCATCCGGATGGGGCCATCGGCGAGTTCAAGCCGGGCGGCGGCGTGTCCTACAGCGCCTTCCATGCGCCGGCCGGCTCGGTGCTGGTCGGCTGCCGGCTGCAGTTCCACCGCCGGGCCCAGGCCGACATCTACAAGGACATCAAGCAGCGCCTGAAGGCCAAGAAGGCCACCCAGCCGCTGGCGCTGGCCTCGGCCGGGTGCGTCTGGAAGAACCCGGCCGGCGGGGCGGCCAGCCGGCTCATCGAGAAGGCCGGGCTCAAGGGCAAGCGCGTGAACGGCGCCGAGATCTCGGCCAAGCACGCCAACTTCATCGTCAACCGGGGCGGCGCCATGGCCGCCGACGTGCTGGCGCTCATGGAGATGACCCGCGAGCGCGTGCACGCGCACTTCAACGTCACGCTGCAGCCCGAGATCAGGCTGCTCGGTGAGTAAGGGCCTCATCTCGCCGCGCGGGCGGACCCCCGCCCTCGGCGACCTCGGCCAGCACTCGGCCGCCGTGGCCGGCCAGCGCGTCGGCCGCGTGCGCCGCCGGCGGCCCGGCC
>DASSLH010000549.1:0-7099 GCA_035689625.1 Candidatus Methylomirabilota bacterium
ACGGAGTACCTGAAGGGCTCGTCCTACCGGACGGCGCTCCGCCGCCTCGGCGAGGTGCGCGATTTTTCCGGCGGGACGCGCATCGGCGAGTCGCTTCAGGAGTTCAATCGGAGCTGGCGGCACCTGCTCGATCGGCGCACGATCGTCATCGTGCTCTCCGACGGCTGGGACACCGGCGAGCCCGACGTGCTCGCCACCGAGCTGCTGCGCATCAAGCGCCGCGCCGGCCGCGTGATCTGGCTCAACCCACTCCTCGGCAATCCGTCCTACGAGCCGCTCACGCGCGGCATGGCCGCCGCGCTGCCGCTCGTCGATCACTTCGCCGCCGCCCACAACCTCGCCGCCCTGCGCGACCTCGCCGACCGGCTCGTGCTCTGATGGGGCCCCGAAACGGCCCCCGATACCCCTGAAGCACTTTCCTCTGCTCGCCGCGTGCAGACGGCGTGCAACGGTCTGCAGGGAGTCGCCCTCCGCCTTGCGAACATCCCGGCCCCCGGCCCGATGAAGACTGTGGCGTTCGGTTTGCAGTTTGACAACGCCAGCGATCTGGTCCCCGTGGCCGAGGAGGAATCGAGAGTAATGAGTCGGATGCTGGCGTCCCTTGCGCTGCTGCTCCTGGCCGTGACGCATGCGCCCACGCAGGCTCAGGCCCTGGTGTTCTCCGTGTTCGGCGGCTTCCCGTTCAGCACCAACGAGCCGGTCATGCTCGTCCTCACGGGTGTCGCGCTGCTGAGCCTCGCGCAGGTCGGCCGTCCCCGCTCCCGCTGACCCGTTCCCGCCGCACCACCAGCGTCGGCCGGACCGGCGAGGGTGTGCGCGTTTCGTTTTCTCCCCCTGCAGCGTATGATTGAGGCCGTGGCGGAAATCTTCGATCACATTGACGAATTGCGGCGCGCGGGTGGCCGCGTCGCCGTCGCCACGCTGGTCAACACCCGGGGCACCACCCCGCGCAAGGAAGGCGCCAAGATGGTCGTGGGCCAGGGGGGCGAGGTCCTCGGCTCAGTGACGATCGGCGGCTGCGTGGACGCCCAGGTGATCGAGCAGGCCGAGGACGTGCTCACGACCATGCGGCCCCGGCTGCTCGAGATGAACCTCGGCGACGAGGAGGCCTGGGAGATCGGCCTCACGTGCGGGGGGACGATCGAGGTGTTCGTCGAGCCGCTGGCGCTGGACCGGCGCGACGACGCCGGCGCGCGCTACTACGATCGGGTGCACGCGCACGCCCGCCACGGCGGGCGCGGCGCCATCGTGACCCGCCTGGACGAGGACGGCCGCAAGCTCCTCGTGCTCGACGACGGCACCGTCGAGGGCTCGCTGGGCGAGCCGTTCCTCGACGAGCGCTTCCTGGCCGAGGCGCGGACGGCGATGGCGGCCGGCGCCTCCCGCACGCTCTTCCTGGAGGGCACGCGCGCGTTCGTGGAGGTCATCACCCCGCCCGCGCTGCTGCTCGTCGTCGGCGCCGGCCACGTGGCGATGCCGCTGACCGCGCTGGCCCGCACCCTCGGCTATCGCACGGCCGTGCTCGACGGCCGGCCGCGATTCGCGACGGCCGAGCGCTTCCCGCAGGTGGACGACCTCAAGGTCGGGATCCCGTCCGAGCTGATCCGCGACTACCCGCTGGTGCCGTCCACCGCGCTCGTGCTGGTCGCCCACGACTACAAGTACGACCTGCCGGTCCTGCGCCACGCGCTGTCAACCGACGTCGGCTACATCGGCATGCTGGGCTCGGCGCGCCGCGGCGCCACCATCCTCAAGTTCCTGCGCGAGGAGGGCGTGGACGAGGCCAGCCTGGCGCGCGTGCGGGTGCCGATCGGCCTCGACCTCGGCGCGCGCAGCGCCCCGGAGATCGCGCTGGCGATCCTCGCGGAGATCCAGGTCGTCCGCACCGGCGCCACCGGTCAGCCGCTCAGCCAGAAGCGGCGGGCATGAAAGCGATTGCACAGCGGCGGGACACCGCCACGGCGGACGTCCTGCTCGAGCGCGTGCTCTGTCACGACGTGCGCGACGCCGCCGGCAAGGTTGCCGTCGCCAAGGGCACTCGCCTGGACGCTGCCGCCGCCAGTGCGCTCTTGGCGGCACCGTGGGACGAGATCCACCTGCTGGCGCTCGAGCCCGGCGACGTGCACGAGGAAGACGCCGGCCGCCGCCTGGCCGCTGCCGTCACCGGCGATGGCGTGGAGGTGAAGGGCTACGCGGGCGGGCAGTGGACGCTGGCGGCCACCCGCCGCGGCCTGTTCCGCATCGCCGCCGGCCGGCTGGCCGACGTCAACGCGCATCAGGGCATCTCGGTCTTCACGCTCTTCGCCGGGCAGCCGGTGGAGGCGAGGGAAACGGTGGCCAAGGCCAAGGTGACGCCGCTGGCCATCGCCGAGGCCACCCTGCGCGCGATCGAGTCGCTGGGGGGCGGCCTCGTCACGGTCGCCGGGTTCCAGCCGACGACGATCGGCGCCGTCGCCAACGAGCGGCTGGAGCCGCGCCAGCGGGGGCGCTTCGAGTCGGCGCTGAAGCAGAAGCTGGACTGGTTCGGCAGCCGCCTGCTGCCGGTGCGCTTCAGCAGCGCCAGCGACCGCGGGGTGGCCGAGGAGCTGCGCGCGCTGCACCGCGACGGCGCCCGGGTGCTCATCGTCGCCGGCGCCTCGGCCCTGGATCCGCTCGACCCGGTCTTCAGCGCGCTCACGCTGCTGGGCGCCGAGATGGAGCGGCACGGCGTGCCCGCCCATCCCGGCAGCCTGCTGTGGCTGGCGCGCTGGGACGGGCTGCCGGTGCTGGGCATGCCGACGTGCGGGATGTTCTCGCAGGCCACGACCTTCGACCTGGTCCTGCCGCGGCTGCTGGCCGGCGAGCGGATCGGCAACCGGCAGCTGGCCGAGCTGGGCCACGGCGGCCTGCTCTCGCGCGAGATGGCCTACCGCTTCCCGCCCTACCGGGCCAACGCCGCCCGCGGAGAGCTGGAGTGACCCCGCCCGCCGGCGCCTACAGCGACGTCATCCGCGAGCGCTGGCGCCGCCCACGCTTCCGCGGCGACCTGCCCGGCGCCGGGGCCGTCGCCGAGGACGTCAACCCGCTGTGCGGCGATCGCGTTCGCATGATGGTGCGGCTGGCCGACGGCCTTGTCGAGGCCGCGCGCTTCACCGGCGACTCCTGCGCGATCTGCGCCGCCTCGGCCGACGTCCTGGCCGAGATGATCCACGGCCGGGCCGTGGGCGAGGCGGCGGCCCTGGAGGCCGACGACGTGCTGGCGGTGCTGCAGGCCGACATCCGCCCCACGCGCATGCGCTGCGTGACCCTGCCGATCTCGGTGCTGCAGCAGGCGCTCGGCCGATGAGGCTCGACGAGCAGACGCGCGGCGACTTCCCGATCCTCGAGCGGATCGTGAACGGCCGGCGCCTGGTCTATCTCGACTCGGCGGCCTCCAGCCAGAAGCCGCGCACGGTCATCGAGGCGATGTCGCAGTACTACGCGCGCAGCCACGCCAACGTGCATCGCTCGATCCACACGCTGGGCGAGGAGGCCACCGAGCTCTACGAGGCGGCGCGCGACCGGGTGCAGCGCTTCATCGGCGCCGCCGGCCGCGAGGAGGTCGTCTTCACCCGCGGCACCACGGACGGGATCAACCTCTTGGCCTCGGCCCTCGGCCGCGGCCTGCGAGCTGGCGACGAGGTGCTCATCACCGAGCTCGAGCACCACTCGAACATCGTCCCCTGGCAGATGGCCGTGCGCGACCGCGGAGCGAGCATCCGCGCGGTGCCGCTGACGTCCCAGGGGCTGCTCGACCTCGACGCCTTCGACCGGCTGCTCGGCCCCCGGACCCGCATCGTCGCCTTCGCCCACGTCTCCAACGTGCTGGGGACGATCGCCCCGGTGGCGGAGATCGCCGCCCGGGCGCGACGGGCGGGCGCCATCACGGTCGTGGATGGGGCTCAGGCGGCGCCTCATCTGCCGCTCGACATGTCCGCGCTCGGCTGTGATTATTACGTGTTCTCTGCCCACAAGATGCTCGGGCCGACCGGCATCGGCGTCCTGTGGGGGCGGCGAGCGGCGCTGGAGGCGCTGGAGCCCACCCGCGGCGGCGGCGAGATGATCAAGGAGGTCTGGATCGATCGCGCCCGCTGGAACGACCTGCCGTGGCGCTTCGAGCCGGGCACGCCCCCCATCGCCGAGGCTGTCGGGCTCATGGCCGCCGTCGAGTACCTCGAGAAGCTCGGCATGGAGCGGGTGGCCGAGCACGAGCGCGCGCTGGCCCGGCAGACCCTCGAGCAGCTGGCGGTCATCCCCGGCGTGACGGTCTACGGGCCCCCGGCGGCCATCGAGCGCGGCGCCGTCGTCGCCTTCAGCGTGCAGGGGCTGCACCCGCACGACGTGGCGGCGCTGCTCGACCAGGAGGGGATCGCGGTGCGGGCGGGCCATCACTGCGCCCAGCCGCTCATGCGCTGGTGCGGCGTGGTCGGGACCGCCCGGGCCAGCTTCTCCGTCTACAGCTCCTCCGAAGAGGTGGCGGTGCTCTCGCACGCGGTCGCCGCGCTGCGCACGCAGCTCTGAGCGATGGCCCCGCTGACGCCGCGCAACCCGTTTCAGTCCCCCCGCTTCGGGCAGGTCGCGACGTTCATGCTGTTGCCGGAGGCCGAGTCGCCGGCCAACCTGGACGTGGCGCTGCTCGGCATTCCCTACGACGGCGGGACGTCGTATCGCAGCGGCGCCCGCTTCGGCCCCCGCGCGGTGCGCGAGCAGTCCTCGCTGATCCGGCCGTGGAACCCGGTGCTCAAGGTGCATCCGTTCGAGCGGCTGCGGGTGGCCGACTGCGGCGACGTGGACGTGGTGCCGATCTCCATCGAGCGCACGCACGAGGCCATCGAGCGGCGGCTCGACACCGTCGTCGCCGCCGGCGCCCGGCCGCTCTGCGTGGGCGGCGACCACTCGGTGACGCTGCCCATCCTCAGATCGCTGGCCCGCCGCCACGGCCCGCTGGCGGTCGTGCACTTCGACGCGCATCCCGACACCTGGGACGAGTACTTCGGCAGCAAGCTC
This sequence comes from Candidatus Methylomirabilota bacterium, assembly GCA_035689625.1. Classification (GTDB taxonomy): domain Bacteria; phylum Methylomirabilota; class Methylomirabilia; order Rokubacteriales; family CSP1-6; genus AR5. Next base: position 5,026 of record DASSLH010000549.1, read on the forward strand.
TTTCACGGCACGCCGTTCCGGCGGGCGGTCGAGGAGGGGCTGATCGACCCGCGGCGCTTCATCCAGGTCGGCATCCGCGGCCCGCTCTACGGCTCCGAGGATTTCGAGTTCCACGACCAGCACGGCATCGAGGTCCTCCGGATCGAGCCGATCAAGGAGCAGGGGCTGGCGTGGGCGGCCGGCAAGCTGACGCGGTTGCGCGGCGCGCCGCTCTACTGCTCGTTCGACATCGACGCCGTCGATCCGGCCTACGCGCCGGCCACCGGCACGCCCGAGGTCGGCGGGCTCACCTCCTGGGAGGCGCTGACGCTCGTGCGCTCGCTGGCCGGGGCCACGCTGGTCGGCGCCGACGTCGTCGAGGTCTCGCCGCCCTACGACGGGCCTGGCCAGATCACCGCGCTGCTGGCCGCCAACCTGGCCTTCGAGCTGGTGAGCGTGCTGGCGCTGGAGCGATGAGGCGGGGCCTCGGCGGGCTGGCGCTCCTGCTCGTCCTCGGTCTCCTGCTGCCGCCCGCGGCGGCCGCCGCGGCGCCGGTCGAGACGATCAAGATCGACGGCGTCATCAGCCCGGTGACCGTGCGCCTGGTGGACTCCGCGGTCGCCCGCGCCCAGGCCGACCACGCGCCGGCGCTGGTGATCGAGCTCGACACGCCGGGCGGCCTCGAGCGCTCGATGCGCGCGATCTGCCAGCGGCTGCTCAACGCCGAGGTGCCGGTGATCGTCTACGTGGCGCCGACCGGCGCCCGCGCGGCCTCGGCCGGCGTGTTCATCACGATGGCCGCCCACGTGGCGGCGATGGCGCCGGCCACCAACATCGGCGCGGCCCACCCGGTGGCGATCAGCGGCAGCGTCGACAAGGAGAGCATGAAGAAGATCGAGAACGACGCGGCCGCCTTCGTGCGCACGATCGCCACCGAGCGCGGGCGCAACGTCGAGTGGGCCGAGAAGGCCGTGCGCCAGTCGGTCTCGATCACCGAGCGCGAGGCCGTGCGGCTCAAGGTCGTGGACCTGGTCGCCGACTCGACCGCCGACCTGCTCGACAAGGTGGACGGCCGCGTGGTCAAGACGCCGAAGGGCCCGCTGACCCTGCGCACGCGCGGCGCCGCCGTGCGGCCCATCGAGATCGGCTTCCGCGACCGCTTCCTGAACGTCATCACCGATCCCAACGTGGCCTACGTCCTCATGATGCTGGGCATGCTGGGGCTCTTCTTCGAGCTGTCCAACCCGGGCGTCGTGCTGCCCGGCGTCATCGGCGGCATCTCGCTGATCCTGGCGCTGTTCGCGCTGCAGACGCTGCCGATCAACTACGCCGGCCTGTTCCTGATCCTGTTCGGCGTCGTGCTGCTGATCGCCGAGATCAAGGTGGTGAGCCACGGCGTGCTGGCCGTCGGCGGCATCGTGGCGCTGTCGCTCGGCTCCATCATGCTGTTCGACGCGCCCGAGCTGGACCTGCGCGTGTCCTGGACGGTGATCATCCCGACCGTGGCGCTCATGGCCGCGGTCTTCCTGTTCATGGTCGGCGCCGGCATCCGTGCGCTGGCCTCGCGCTCGGCCGTCGGCGCCTCCGCGCTGGTCGGCCAGGCCGGCATCGCCCGCGAGCCGCTCAGGCCGGATGGGCAGGTGCTCGTGCAGGGCGAGCTGTGGCGGGCGGTGGCGCGGGGGGCGCCGGTGGAGGAGGGCGCGCGGGTGAGGGTCGTGGACGTGAAGGGGCTGACGCTCACGGTCGAGAAGGATGGAGAGGGAGGCGCCTGATGTCCACCGACTGGCTGGTGCCGCTCGTCGTCGTCGTCGCGGTCCTGTTCCTGTTCGCCTCGTTCATCAAGGTCGTGCCGGAGTACGAGCGCGTGATCACGTCCTGGGGCGGCACGTCCATGGCCAGCGTGCGCAGGCTGATGCGCTGCACGATCCGGTCGATGAACGGCACCAGCAACACCAGGCCGGGGCCGTTACCCTGCCCGCCCGGGTTGACCAGCGCCCGCGTGCGCCGGCCGAGGCGGAAGATGATCACCCGCTCGTACTCCGGCACGATCTTGATGAACGAGGCGAACAGGAACAGGACCGCGACGACGACGACG
>DASSLH010000550.1:0-4718 GCA_035689625.1 Candidatus Methylomirabilota bacterium
GCCTGGGCCTCGTGGCGCGGGTTGGCGTAGGCGTGCAGGAAGACGATCGCGATGGAGGTCACGCCGGCGTCCACGAGGCGCCGGGCCTGGGCGGTGACGTCGGCGGCGCTGAGCGCGCGGGCGACGGCGCCGTCGGCGCGCAGCCGCTCGCGGACCTCGCGGCGCAGCGGGCGCGGCACCAGCGGCTCCGGCTTGGCGATGTTCAGGTCGTACAGCTCGAACTTGCGCTCGCGGCCGATCTCCAGGGTGTCGCCGAAGCCGGCGGTGGTGAGCAGGCCGGTGACGGCGCCGCGCCGCTCGATCAGCGCGTTGGTGAACAGCGTGGTGGCGTGCACGACGCGGGTGAACTCGTCGGCGGCTAGCCGGTGGCCGCGTAGCAGCGCGTCCACGCCGGCGGCGACCGCCCGGGCCGGGTCCTCGTGCGTGGTGAGGACCTTGCGGTTGAGCTGGCGGCCGCGCGCGTGGTCGTAGACGACGATGTCGGTGAATGTGCCGCCGATGTCGATGCCGAGCGAAAAGCTCACGGCTTGAGCTTGAGGTCCTCGAACGGCGCCGAGTAGGCGAAGCCGGGCACGAGGTTGGCGCCGGCCTCCTGCACGCGCGGCCCCACGCCCCAGATGAACGCCAGCTCGTAGATCGGCACGTAGACGGCGTTGTCGATGAGCAGCTTCTGCATCTGGTGCACGAGCGCCTCGCGCTTCCGGGCATCGATCTCGCGGGCCTGGCGCGCGTAGAGGTCGTCGACCTCAGGTAGCGAGCCGTAGGCGTAGATGCCGTGCTTCGTCGCGTAGGGCTCCAGCCGCGTGGCCGCGTTGCCCATCGCGGCGGTGATCACCAGGATCATCCCGTGCAGCCGCTTGTCCCGCCACTGCGTGAAGTAGGCGGCCCGCTCCATCGTGCGCATCCGGCTGCGGATGCCGACCGCGGCCAGGTTCTGCACGATCGCCTCGCCCATCGAGTCGTAGGGCGGGAACGGATAGAACTCGCCGCCGTCGAAGCCGTTGGGATAGCCGGCCTCCGCCAGCAGCTTCCTGGCCAGCGCGGGGTCGTACGACGCCGGCTCGGCCGGCAGCGCGAACTGGAAGACGCGCGGCACGATGGAGCCGGTCAGGCGCGAGAGACCGAGCGTCTCGGCCTGGTTGACGCCGGCGCGATCCACCGCGTGGTTGGCCGCCTGCCGCACGCGCTTGTCGTGCCAGGGCGACTTGGGATCCCACTGCTCCGGCAGGTCGATCCAGAACGCGCCGGTCAGCAGCGGCGCCTTGAGCGAGAAGCCCGGCGTGCGCTTGATCTCCTCGGCCACCGGGCCCGACAGCAGATAGGCGATGTCCACCTCGCCGCGCTTGAGCGCGGCCGCCCGCGTCGTCTCCTCGACCATCGAGCGCATGACCAGCCGCTTGACGCTGGGCGCCTTGCGCCAGTAGCCGTCGAAGGCCTCCAGCACGATCTCCACGCCGGGGGTGAAGGCGACGACCTTGTAGGGGCCGGCGCCGATGGGCGCCTTCTTGAAGCCGTCGTCGCCGACCTTCTGCACGTAGTGCTTGGGCACGATCCAGCCGGCGCCGGAGGCGGTGGTGCCGTAGAAGAGCATGAAATCGGGCCACGGCTCGCGGAGGACGAAGCGGACCTGGTTCGGCCCGGCGATCTGGACGTCCTTGACTTTCTCCTTGAGGAGGGCGGCGCTGGCGCCCTTGTAGCGCTCGAAGGAAAACTTCACGTCCTCGGGCGTCACCGGCGAGCCGTCGTGGAACTTGACGTTCCGGCGCAGCGTGAACGTGTAAGCGAGGTGGTCGGGCGACTCCTTCCACGACTCGGCCAGGCTGGGCGTCGTCATGCCGGCCGGCATCGGCTTCACCAGCGCGTCGTGGATCGCGTAGAGGATCATGTACGGCGTGTTGAACGCCTCCGTCTCGGCCGGGTCGAGCCACTTGGCGGCCAGCGTGACGTGCAGGCCCCAGCGCAGCTCGCCGTCGGCGGCGAGCGCGGGGGCGGCGGACAGCAGCGCGAGCAGGACGGCGACGACGACGACGCGGACGGAGCGGTCGGGCGATGGAGACATGGCGGGAACAGTAGGACCGCCCACCGCCCGCCGTCAAGCGACGCCGGCGCCCGCGGGCGCCGGCCCCGCGCTCAACCGCGGAGGACGAGCGTGGGGACGGGCGTGTGGCCGGCGACGCGCTCGGCGAGCGCGGGGGACAGCGCGCGGCGCAGCCGGCCCGCGCGGGCGGCCGTCAGCGCGATGAGGTCGGCGCCGAAAGCCTCGGCCTCGAGCGCGGTCTCCTCGTCGGCGTCGCCGAAGCGCACCACGCGCTCGACCGGCACGCCGGCCAGCGCGGCCTCAACGCGGGCCAGCTCGGCCAGGCCCTCGTGGGTCAGCCGCTCCATCTCCTGGTCGACGTACGCCACGACCCGGCCGTGCAGGCCGACGACGGGCGCGGGCACAGGGAACACGCGCAGCAGCCGCACGGTCGCGCCAGTGTCGCGCGCGAGCGCGGCCACGACGGGGACGATCCTCTCGCTGTCCTCGCGAGCGTCCAAAGGAGCCAGGATTCGCTTCATCATAGTCATGCCGTTGGGACGTCCGGGCGGCGGGGCCGGATTCGCGGGAAATCTTCGGCCGGCCTGAATCGCCGGCGGGCGGCCGCGCATCCAACGGGACATGATGCGCCTGTTCCTGCTCGTGATGCTCGTGCTGCTGTTCGTGGCGCTGGGGACGCTGGAGGTCGTGGCTTCCCGCGCGCTGCCGCTGCCCTAGCCGCCCGCCCTCAGGCGGGCCGGTCCTCGATGTGCGCCAGCTGGCGCGGATCGAGCTCGAGCCAGACCGCCTCGTCCACCTCGAAGACCTCGTGCGGGCGCGCCGTCACCCTGAGCTGCACGGCGCTGTCGCGTGGCCGCACCGCGTAGTCCCAGTGCTCGCCCAGGTAGGCGCGCTGCACGACCTGGCCGGCGATGCAGCAGGCGCCCTCGGCCGCCGGCGGCTGGCGCCGGTGCAGGTGGATGCTCTGCGGCCGCAGCGAGAACGACACGCGGCCGGCCAGCGCCGCGCCCGCCGCGAAGAGCGCGCGCGGCAGCGCGAAGTGGTCGAACACGATCTGCTCGCCGCGCACGTCGCCGTCCAGGAAGTTCGTGCGCCCGATGAAGCCGGCCACGAAGCGGGTGCGCGGGCGGGCGTAGAGCGCGCGCGGCTCGTCCACCTGCTCGATGCGCCCGCGGTTCATGACCGCGATGCGGTCGGAGGTCACCATCGCCTCGGCCTGGTCGTGGGTGACGTAGACGGTCGTGATGTGGAACTCGTCGTGCAGCCGGCGGATCTCGTAGCGCATCTCCTCGCGCAGGTTGGCGTCGAGATTGGACAGCGGCTCGTCGAGCAGCAGCACGCCGGGCTGCACGACGATGGCCCGGGCCAGCGCCACCCGCTGCTGCTGGCCGCCGGACAGCTCGGCGGGATAGCGGTCGCGCAAGTGGGCCATCTGCACGACGCCGAGGATCTGGTCCACCTTGGCCCGGATCTCGGCGCGCGCCAGCCGGCGCACCTGCAGGCCGAACGCGACGTTCTCGGCGACGGTCATGTTCGGCCAGATCGCGTAGCTCTGGAAGATCATCGACATGTTGCGCTTCTCGGGCGGCAGCGAGGAGCCGGGCGAGGAGATGACGGCGCCGTCCAGCGCGATCGTGCCGCTCGTCGGCGCCAGCAGGCCGGCGATCATCCGCAGCGTCGTGGTCTTGCCGCAGCCGGAGGGGCCGAGCAGCGAGACGAACTCGCCGGAGGCCAGCGCGAGGCTGACGTCGTCCACGGCGATCGTGTCGCCGAAGCGGCAGCCGACGCCGCTCAGCCGCAGCTTGCTCATGCCGTCGTCCGCCGCAGCATGAAGTCCCGCCCCACCAGCCGGAAGCCGGCCAGCACCATCGCCACCGTGCCGAGGACGAGGATGAGCCCGATCGCGGCGAGGTACTCGAAGTTGCCCTCGTCGCTCTTGTCGAAGAGCAGCACCGAGAGCACCTGGGTGCCGGTCGAGTACAGGAAGATCGCCGCGCTCAGCTCGCGCGTGGCCGGGATGAAGACCAGGATGAAGGCGCCGGCCAGCCCGCGCTTGAGCAGCGGCCCCACCACGCGGCGCAGGGCCAGCACGCGGCCGCCCCCCAGGATCCGCACCGCGTCCTCCAGCTCGGGATTGAGGCTGCGCAGCGCGGCGTCGCTGTTGGCGTAGGCGATCGGCAGGAAGCGCGTGGTGAAGGCCAGGATCAGGATCCAGGCGGTTCCGTAGAGCACCAGCGGCGGCGAGGTGTAGGCGGCGTAGAAGCCGATGGCCAGCACGATGCCGGGGATGACGAACGGCGCCATCGCCACGTAGGCCAGCGCGTGGCCGAACGGCACCAGCTTCCGGCGCACGATGTAGGCGATGCCGAGGGCCAGCGCCAGCGCGAGCGCGGCCGAGACGAAGCCGTACACGAAGGTGTGCACGGTGGCGGCGCGGGTGAGCGGCTGGTCGATCAGGACGAAGCGCAGGTTCTGCAGCGTGAGGTTGTCGACCGAGAAGCCGCGGCCCCAGGCCTTGGCGAAGGCCGCCTGCACGACGACGACCATGGGCAGGAAGAAGCCGAGCGCGGTGACGAGCAGGCAGTAGCCGAGCACCGCCCAGCGCCAGCGGCCCAGCCGCACCAGCCGCCGCTCACCGCCCTTGCCGGTGAGCGCCACGTAGCCCTTGCGCGCGATGATG
>DASSLH010000551.1:0-2929 GCA_035689625.1 Candidatus Methylomirabilota bacterium
CCACTGGATCCACGTCGGCGCCGCCGCGCCGGCCGGCACGCTGGCCTTCGCGACGCTGGCGGCCGGCGAGGGCGACCCCGGCCCGCCGGCGGTCGCGATCGCCGACGCGGACGTCAGCATCATGCTCTACACCTCGGGCACCACGGGCCGGCCCAAGGGCGTGCCGCGCAGCCACCGGGCGGAGGCCAGCGCCGCGCTCGCCCACGTCGTGCAGAGCGGCAACACGTTCGGCGAGCGCACGCTGGGCGCCATGCCGCTCTACCACACGATGGGCGTGCGCTCGATGATCGCGATGGCGATGCTGCACGGCAGCCTCGTGTGCCTGCCCGACTGGGACGCCGCCACCGCGGCGCGCCTGCTGCAAGATGCGCGCATCACCGCGCTCTACCTGGTGCCCACGCTGTATCACGACCTCGTGTCGCTGCCCGACATCCAGCGCCATCACCTCGGCAGCGTCACCAAGCTGGGCTACGCGGGCGCGCCGATGACCAGCACGCTCACGCGGCGCGTGGCCGACGTCTTCCGGCCGAAGGTCTTCGTCAACCACCTCGGCAGCACCGAGGTCTACACGTTCACGGTCTGCGACCGCGTCCTGGACAAGCCGACCTGCGCCGGCCGCAGCGGCCTCTTCGGCCGCTCCCGCATCGTGCGCGCGGATCCCGAGCGGCAGGGCAGCCCTCACGATCTCGTGCCGCGCGGCGAGACCGGCGAGCTGATCGTGGCGCTGGACTCGCCGGAGGCGTTCACCGGCTACTGGCGCCGTCCCGACGCCGACGCCCGCGCCATCCGCGACGGCTGGTACTTCACGGGGGACCTCGCCTGGGAGGACGACGAGGGCGACCTCTACACCGTCGGCCGCGTGGACGACATGATCATCAGCGGTGGCGAGAACATCTATCCGAACGAGGTCGAGGACGTCCTGGTGCGCCATCCCGACGTGCGCGAGGCCTGCGTGGTCGGGCTGCCCGACGAGCGCCTGGGCCAGACGGTGACCGCTTTCGTCGTCGCCCGCCGCGGGCCGGGCGGGGCGCCGGCGCTCTCGGCCGACGCCCTCGACCGCTTCTGCCGCGAGGCAAAGGACTTCGCCGCCTTCAAGCGACCGCGCCGCTACGAGTTCGTGGACGCGCTGCCCAGGAGCCCGACCGGCAAGCTGCTGCGCCGGCGCCTGCTGGAGCGCTGATGCCGGCCGCCTACGACGCGCTCGTCATCGGCGCCGGCATCTCCGGCATGTACCAGCTGCACCGGCTGCGCGGCCTCGGCCTGCGCGCGCGCGTCTTCGAGGCCGGCGACGGCGTGGGCGGCACCTGGTACTGGAACCGCTACCCCGGGGCGCGCTTCGACTCGGAGTCGTGGACCTACGGCTATTCGTTCTCGGAGCAGATCCTGAGGCAGTGGGAGTGGAGCGAGCACTTCGCCGCCCAGCCGGAGACGCTGCGCTACTGCAACTTCGTCGCCGACACGCTCGACCTGCGCCGCGACATCGAGTTCCGCTGCCGCATCGCCGCCGCGGTCTGGGACGAGGCGGCCGGGGCCTGGGAGGTCACTGCCGAGGACGGCCGGCGGGCGCGCGCGCCGTTCCTGATCACCGCCGTCGGACCGCTGTCGGCGCCGACGATGCCCGCCATCCCCGGCGTCGAGACGTTCCGCGGCGAGGCGTACCACACCGGGCGGTGGCCGCACGAGCCCGTCAGCTTCGCCGGCAAGCGCGTGGGGATCATCGGCACCGGCGCCACCGCGGTGCAGGCGATCACCGAGATCGCCAAGACGGTCGGCCACCTCACGGTGTTCCAGCGCACGCCGAACTGGTGCGCGCCGTTGCACAATAGCCCCATCGACGCCGCGAGCCAGGCGCGGATCAAGGCCACCTACCCGGAGATCTTCGCGCGCTGCCGCGCGTCGTTCGGCTGCTTCATCCACGACGCGGATCCTCGCAAGGCGATGGAGGTCAGTGCCGAGGAGCGCGAGGCCTTCTACGAGGCCCTCTACCGCGAGCCGGGCTTCGGGATCTGGATGGGCAACTTCCGCGACATCCTGGTGGACGAGGCGGCCAACGCGACGATCACCGAGTTCATGCGCCGCAAGATCCGCGAGCGGGTGAAGGACCCGGCGCTCGCCGACGCGCTGATCCCGACCGACCACGGCTTCGGCACCCGCCGGGTGCCGCTGGAGAGCGGCTACTACGAGGTCTACAACCAGCCCAACGTGCGCCTCGTGGACCTGCGCCGGACGCCGATCGAGCGCATCACGCCGGCCGGCATCCGGACGAGCGGCGCCGAGCACCCGTTCGACATGATCATCTACGCCACCGGCTTCGACGCGATCACCGGGGCGTTCGACCGCATCGACATCCGCGGCCGCGACGGCCGGCGTCTGCGCGAGGCGTGGGCCGGGGGCCCGCGCACCTACCTGGGGCTGCAGGTCGTCGGCTTCCCGAACCTGTTCACGCTGGTGGGGCCGCACAACGCGGCGACGTTCTGCAACATCCCGCGCTGCATCGAGCAGAACGTGGACTGGGTGACGGCGCTGCTCGCCTGGATGCGCGCGCGCGGCCACACGCGTGCGGAGCCGACGCCCGCGGCCGAGCGCGAGTGGACCCAGCACGTGCACGACACCGGCCGCCGCATGCTGTTCACGCGCGTGGACTCCTGGATGATGGGCATCAACCGCAACGTGCCGGGCAAGGACCGGCGCACGTTCGTCGTCTACGCCGGCGGCGCGCCGCGCTACCGCGAGAAGTGCGACGAGGTCGCCGCCGCCGGCTACGCCGGCTTCACCTTCCGCTAGCAGGCTGCGGAAAAACCCGAGTTTTGATGTCGGGTCATGGTGAGAAATCGCCTACGATGCGCGTAACTCTCCCAGCGGAGGCGCGCATGCGGGGTGACCACGAGCAGCAGGCGCCGATGTGGAGCTACATCTCGCCGGAGCAGCG
>DASSLH010000552.1:0-4417 GCA_035689625.1 Candidatus Methylomirabilota bacterium
CGCCGGCGCCGCGCGCCGGGCTGCTGCGCCGAGCCTGGCGGATCGGGCGCCGGCGGCCGGCCGCGCTGGTCGGCGCCGCCGTCGTGCTGCTGTTCGTCGCCATGGCGGCCGGCGCGCCGTGGATCGCGCCCGCGGATCCCACGCGCACCGACTGGAGCCAGATCCGCAAGCCGCCGTCGTGGACGCATCCCTTCGGCACCGACGACCTCGGCCGCGACGGCCTCTCCCGCGTGGTGTGGGGCACGCGCATCTCGATGCAGGCCGGCGTCTTCTCGATCCTGCTCGCGATCGCCATCGGCGTGCCGATCGGCGTCATGGCCGGCTTCTACCGCGGCGCGCTGGACCAGGTCATCATGCGGTTGACCGACGCCTGGCTGGCGTTTCCGTTCCTCATCCTGGCCATCGGCCTGGTGACCATCCTCGGACCCTCGCTCACCAACGCGACGCTGGCCATCGGGCTGGCCGCCACGCCGACCTACATCCGGCTCACGCGCGGCCTGGTGCTGTCCACCAGCGAGGAGGACTACGTGCACGGCGCCCGCGCGCTCGGCGCCGGCGACCTGCGCGTGATGAGCCGGCACATCGTGCCCAACATCGTCAGCGCGATCATCGTGCAGGCGACGGTCGCCATCCCCACCGCGGTGATCGCCGAGGCCGTGCTGTCGTTCCTGGGCCTGGGCGTGCAGCCGCCCACGCCGTCGTGGGGCACGATGCTGAACGCCGCCCAGCAGTTCCTGGAGCAGGCGCCGTGGATGGCGTACTGGCCGGGCCTGGCGATCTTCCTGCTCGCGCTCTCGTTCAACCTCGCCGGCGACGGCCTGCGCGACCTGCTGGACCCGCGGGATTACTGAGCGCGCAGCGTGTAGGCCGAGCCGACGGCGCTCGGCCCGTAGCGCGCCGGCGCGAAGGCCTGGGCCAGCGCGGCCTTGGCGCGCCAGCCCGTGCAGTGGCCGGGCGCCACGATGCGCGGCCGGACGCGCTCGCGCAGGTCGCGGACCGTCGCCTCGATGCGCGCCTCCATCGCCTTGCCGCTCAGGTGATAGCCGCCGAGCAGCAGGTCGATCGGCGCGCCGAGCGCGGCCTGCGCGCCGAGCGCGGCGTTCACGACGCCCGCGTGCGAGCACGCCGAGAGCAGCGTGACGCCGCGGCCCCGCACCTGGACAGCCACGAACCGCTCGTCGAGGATGAGCGGGTCCTCCGTGCCCGTCTCGCCACGAAAGCTGTGATGGCCGACGAGGCCCGTCTCGTAGTCGGTGACGCGGTCGATCGCGCCGCTGCCGAAGAAGAAGCCGTCGCAGAGCGGATGCCCGTTGGCGTGCTTGATCACCCGGCCGCCGGCCGCCTCCACCGCCTCGAACGTCGGCTCGGGCGCGAGCAGGATCATCGTCCCGCTCGGCAGCAGGATCCCGCGCTGGTCCGGTCGGTCGGGATGCAGGTCGACCACCACCGGCGCGGCGGCGCCGGCCCGGCGGCGCGCCGCGGCCACGGCCGCGACGACCTGCGGCAGCGCGCCGCTGTGATCGGCGTGCCAGTGCGAGAGGAACACCAGCTCGATGGCGGCCAGGTCGATCCCCAGGCGGGCGGCGTTGGCCAGCCAGACGTCGGCATACGGCCCCACGTCGAAGAGCATCGTGCGCTCCTCGGCGCCGCGCCGCCCGGTCACGAGCACCGAGAGGCCGTGGGCGGCGCAGCACAGCCGGTCCAACACCATCTTGCAGGGATGCCCGGCGTGGGTACGGGTGACGGGAATGCGCGGCAACTGCTGGGCGACCTCGGGCGTCTGCGGGATGCCGTCGCCGATGCTCGACAGCGTGTCCGTCTCGTTGTCGACGACGATGAGCAGCCTCAGCTCGTCCAGCATGATGGGCGAGAGATTCCGGCGAACGCCGGACGCTGTCAAGTCGCTCCCCCATTACAATGAGGGGCCCGAAATGGCCCCCCATACCCTCCCGACACTCGGACACGTCGCGGCGAAGCCGTGGCGCGCCTCGACATGCGTCGCCGTGGTGCTCACGACTCTGCTCACCGTCGTCGCGGTGCGGGCGGCGGCGCAGAACGTCTCGGAGCCGGTGACGCTGCCGCCGGTGCGCGTCTCCGCGCCCGCGCGGCTGCCCGACGCGCCGCTGCCGCTCGATCACGTGCCGGCGACGGTGCAGATCATCTCCGGGGACCGCGCGCGCGAGTCGGGCGCCGTGACGCTGCAGGACGCGCTCACGCCCCTGCCCGGCGTGACGACCGCCGACGAGCAGGGCAGCTCGGCGCAGCGCGACCTGTCGTTGCGCGGCTTCTCGGCGACGCCGGTGACGGGCGTGCCGCAGGGCATCAGCGTCTTCGTGGACGGCGTGCGCGTGAACGAGCCGACCGCCGAGGAGGTCAACTTCGACCTGATCTCCCTCGAGGACGTCGAGCGCATCGAGGTCATCCGCGGCCCGACCGCGCTGTTCGGCCGCAACACGCTCGGCGGCGCCGTCAACCTCCTGACCCGGCGAGGCGGCGAGGCGACCGAGCTGGAGGCCGCGCTGCAGGCCGGCAGCTTCGGCCGCCGGCAGTACCGCCTGCGGCTCAGCGGCCCGGCCTCGCCGTTCGACTACTACGTGGCCGGCTCGCTGCTGCAGGAGGACGGCTGGCGCGACGCCTCGGCGGCGCGGCTCGGCAAGCTCTTCGCCAAGCTCGGGCTGCGCGCGGGCGACACCGACCTGACGCTGTCCTTCCAGCGCGCCGAGAACCGCATCGAGCAGCCGGGCTCGCTGCCGCTGAGCGAGCTGCGGCGCGACCGCCAGGCCAACTTCAGCGCCGGCGACGTCTTCAAGCCGCGGGCGAACCTCGTCACGCTCACGGCGCGCCAGCTGCTGGGCGAGCGCACCGGCCTCACCCTCAACGCCTTCGCGCGCGCGCTGGACGCCGAGCAGTTCAACACCAACCTGCTCGGCCCCAACACGCGCTCGTTCGCCCACACGCTCTCCGCCGGCGGCGCCGTCCAGGTGGACCACGACACGCGAGCGCTGGGCCACGCCGATCGCCTCTCCGCCGGCCTCGAGTACGCGCACCACGACAGCGACGTGGACGTCTTCGACGAGGCCGGCGGCGGCGCCCGCACGCTCGACAGCCGCGTGCGCGACGACCAGCACGCCTGGGCGCTCTACGCGCAGAACACGCTCGACGTCGCCCGCGACACGCTGGCCGCCGGCGACAGGCTCGTGCTGACGACCGCCGCCCGCTGGGACTGGCTCCGCCACGGCATCGGCGACGCCGGCCCCGTCGGCCTCCGCCCGCGCGTGGACACCACCAGCACGTTCAGCCGCGTGAATCCGCGCGTCGGCCTGAACTACAACCTCACGCCGGCGGTCGGTGTCTACTTCGTCTACGCGCAGGGCTTCCGGGCGCCGGCCTTTCTCGAGCTGACGTGCGCGAGCCCCGCCGCCGTCTGCCCGGGACTGCAGGCGGGCCTGGCGCCCGATCCGCCGCTGAAGGCCGTCACCGCCGATCACTACGAGGTCGGCGGCCGCCTGGCGCCGTGGACGTGGCTGGCGCTGGAGGCGGCGGCGTTCCGCACCGACGTGCACGACGACATCTTCTCCGTCTCGCCGACCGGCACCACCGGCGTGTTCTTCCAGAACGTCGGCGGCACGCGCCGGCAGGGCGTCGAGCTGGCCGCCGAGGCGACGCTCGACCGGCGCTGGCGGCTGCGCCTCGGCTACGCCTACACCGAGGCCACGTTCCGCGACGACGTGCAGCTCGCGACGCCGCGGACCACGCCCGGCTGTGTGGCGCCGCCGTGTCTCGAGGGCGTGCGCGCCGGCGACGAGCTGCCGCTGGTGCCGCGCCATCGCGTCAACGCGGCGATCGAGCATCACCTCACGTCGTGGCTCGCGCTGTGGGTGTCGGGCGCCTGGGTCGGCGCCCAGCGGCTGCGCGGCGACGAGGAGAACGTCGAGCGCACGCTCACGCCCTACGTGACGCTCGCCGCCGGCGCCCGCGCCCGCCGGGGCGGGCTGAGCGCGTTCCTCACCGTGAGCAATCCGCTGAACGACGACCACGAGACCTTCGGCACCTTTGCGCGCAATCCCCGGGCGCCCGGCGCGCCCGTCGAGCCGTTCCTCACGCCGGCGCCGCCGGTCCGCGTGGACGTGGGCGTCGCCTGGCAGTTCTAGCCGTGGCGTGCGTGCACGTCCTCGGCGCCTCCGGCTCGGGAACGACCACGCTGGGCGGCGCGCTCGCCGCGCGCCTGGGGTGCGCGCACCTGGACACCGACGACTTCTTCTGGCTGCCGAGCGAGCCGCCGTTCGAGCACATCCGCGAGCGGGGCGAGCGCCGGGCCATGCTCGACGCGGCGCTGCAGCGCCAGCCCGACTGGGTCCTCTCCGGCTCGCTGTGCGGCTGGGGCGACGTCTTCATCCCCCGCTTCGAGCTCGTCGTG
>DASSLH010000553.1:0-3627 GCA_035689625.1 Candidatus Methylomirabilota bacterium
CGCAGGCGCACGGCGACGCGCGTCCAGGCGTGCTGCTCGAGGCCGTCGGGCAGCTGCGGATCGACGACCATCCGCACGCGGCCCATCAGCTCGCGCGTCGCCGGATCGAGCGGGCCGTCCTCGAACGAGGCGATCTCCACCCGGCCCGCCGCCAGCGCGGCCGCCGCGCAGAACTGCATCGAGAACTTGCGCTCGAGCCCCGTCGCCGGCCGCTCGTGGCGCAGCACGTCGGGCACGACGCGGTTGACGCCGACCTCGACGTCGGCGACCTGCTCGGCGGTGAGCCGATGCGCGTCGCGCAGCGCGAGGAGCGCGTCGATCGCCGAGTGCGTGAGCGCGCACGACGGGTACGGCTTGACCGCGATGCCCGACGCCAGCAGCTGCCAGCGGCTGCCGAGCCCGTCGAAGACGTCGGCCGGCAGCGCGGTCTGGCTGAACGCCGCCGCGTAGCCCTGCCGTCCGTCCAGCGCGGTGTCCGACGCGGTGAAGCCCTCGCGCGCCAGCATCGCGGCGAACACGCCGTTGCGGGCGGCGTGGCCGGCGTGGAACGGCTTGGTCATCGAGCCGAAGTTCTCCTTGAGCCCCGACGCCAGCGAGGCGGCCAGGCCGAGGGCGTGCCGTGTCTGCTCGGCGTCGAGCGCGAGCAGGCGGGCGGCGGCCGCCGCGCAGCCGAGCGTGCCGATGCTGGCCGTCGCGTGCCAGCCGCGCTCGTAGTGCGCGGGATTGAGCGCGATGCCGAGCGCCGCCGAGACCTCGAAGCCGATCGCGTAGGCCAGCGCGACGGCGGCGCCGTCGGCCGGCTCGGCCTCGGCGCAGGCGAGGATCGCCGCCAGCAGCGGCGCGCTCGGATGGCCCATGAGCGCGAAGTTCGTGTCGTCGAAGTCGTGGGCGTGGCCGGCGGTGCCGTTGGCCAGCGCGGCCCACGTCGGCGACGTGCGGAGCGCGCTGCCGACGACCGTGCACAGCGGCGTGCCGCCCTCCTGGCGCACGACCGCGCGCACGCGCTCGGCGGCCGGCTCGGCGGCGCCGGCCAGCATGACGCCCAGCGTGTCCAGCGCCGCCCGCCGCACCTGCGCGAGCGCGCCGTCGGGACAATCGCGCAGCGTGGTCTTGACGACGAACTCGGCCAGACGAGTGGTGGCGCTCATGCCCCGCACGATAGCGGAGGGGGTCAGTGGTTGCAAGACGGCGGGCCGTGGCCGACAATCCGCGCCGGAGGTGACACCGTGCCAGCGACCATGAATCGCCGCGTGCTGCTGAAGAGCCGTCCGGTCGGCGAGCCCCGGCCGACCGATTTCGAGATCGTCGAGGCGCCGCTGCCGGCCGCCGGCGACGGCGAGATCCTGTGCCGCACGATCTGGCTCTCGCTCGATCCCTACATGCGCGGCCGCATGAACGACGTGAAGTCGTACGCCGCGTCGGTGGAGGTCGGGGGCGTGATGGTGGGCGGCACCGTGAGCGAGGTGCTGGAGTCGCGGCATCCGGGCTTCGCGGCCGGCGACATCGTGCTGGGCTATGGCGGCTGGCAGACGCACCACGTCGCCCGCGCCGGCGGCGCGCCCGGCCCCTTCGGGCCGCTGAAGCTCGATCCGCGGGCGGCGCCGATCTCGACCGCGCTCGGCGTGCTCGGCATGCCGGGCATGACGGCCTACGTCGGCCTGCTCGACATCGGCCGGCCCAAGCCCGGCGAGACCGTCGTGGTGTCGGCGGCCGCCGGCGCGGTCGGTTCGGCGGTCGGCCAGATGGCGAAGATCCACGGCTGCCGCGCCGTCGGCGTCGCCGGCTCGCCGGACAAGTGCGCGTACGTCGTCAAGGAGCTCGGCTTCGACGCCTGCGTCAGCTACCGCTCGCCCGATCTCTTCGGCGCGCTCAAGGACGCCTGCCCCAAGGGCATCGACGTGTACTTCGACAACGTCGGCGGCGACGTGCTGAAGACCGTGCTGCGCCTGGTGAACCCGTTCGCGCGCATCCCGCTCTGCGGCCTCATCTCGCAGTACAACGCCGCCGAGCTGCCGCCCGGCCCCAACATGGGGCCGGTGCTCGTCAATCGCGTCACCATCCGTGGCTTCATCGTCAGCGATCACGCCGACCGCCTCGGCGACTTCCTGCGTGAGGCGACCGCGTGGGTGACGTCGGGACGGCTGAAGTATCGCGAGGACGTCGTCGAGGGCCTCGACGCCGCGCCGCGCGCGTTCATCGGCCTGCTGCGGGGGGCGAATCTCGGCAAGCAGCTCGTCAAGGTCGGCGCCGACCCCACGCGCTAATTTCACCCGGGGCCGCGACGCCACGCACGGGTGTCGCGGCCTCGCCTCAATGCCCCGCGGGCGTCGTCGCCGCGCTCGCCGAAGCCGGCGGATTGTCGTCGTTCTGCTCTGGCAGGCGCAATGCACATTTTTTCCGATGGTCGGAAGGGGGTGACGGCCATGGTCGAGGCGATCAGGGATCAGTGGGTCATCATCACTGCCGTCGTGGTCCTGACGGCCCTGCTCGGCTGGCTGACCGCCACCCGCCAACGGTAGCGAAAGGAGGGGACTGCAATGCGTGCGCTGATGCCATGGAGCCGGATGCCGACGCTGCAGCACGAGCTGGACCGCATGTTCGAGCGGTTCCTCGCGCCGATGCTGCCAGACGTCCCGGCGCTGGGGGAGTGGACGCCGGCACTCGACGTGGCCGAGGGCAAGGAGGCCGTGACCGTCACGGCCGAGCTGCCCGGCGTGGACCCCAAGGACATCGCCGTCACCCTCGAGGGTGACCTCCTCACGCTCAAGGGGGCGAAGGAAGAGCGGCACGAGGAGAAGGACGAGCGCTGGCACCGCGTGGAGCGCTCGGCTGGGACGTTCATCAGGACGGTGCGCCTGCCGGCCGCCGTGGACGCCGGCGCGGTGACTGCGACGTTCAAGAACGGCGTCGTGACCGTCACCCTGCCGAAGACCGCGGGCACCAAGGGGACGCTCATCCCCGTCAAGGCCGAGTAGACGCCACCGCTCCCGTGCGCGGGTCGAGTCCCGGGCCCGCGCACGGGAGTCCTCTGTCGCTTGCCATTGTCCTCAACGCGTGTATAGTCTCTCGGCATGCCCGTGGAGTACCGCGAGGAGCCCTGTCGGTCCGCCCTCAACCGCGTGGAAGGTATGGGCTTTCGATGGTCGCTGAACCCCTACATGGGCTGCGCCCACCGGTGCACCTTCTGCTACGTGCGCGCCTTCGAGCGACGCGCCGACCGCCCCTCGGACGACCGCTACGGCCGCTCGATCAGGGTGAAGGTCAACGTGGCCGAGGTGCTCGCGCGCGAGCTGGCGCGGCCGGGCTGGCCGGGCGAGAGCGTCGCCATCGGCGCTGCGACCGATCCCTACCAGCCGGCGGAAGGGCGCTACCGGCTCACGCGCGGGTGCCTGCAGGTGCTGGCGGCCGCGCGCAACCCGTTCAGCATCGTCACGCGCGGGCCGATGGTCGTGCGCGACATCGACGTGCTGCAGAGCGCCGCGCGGCGCGCCGAGGTCGAGGTGCACTTCTCGATCCCCACGCTCGATCGTGACGTCTGGAGCCGCACGGAGCCGGGCACGGCGCCGCCGCGGCAGCGCCTGCGCGCGCTGCGCATGCTCATCGACGCCGGCATCGACGCGGCCGTGG